>JARGFV010000092.1 GCA_029210545.1 bacterium | reverse complement strand
CCTGGGAACTGGAAAACAGCGGCGATTCGGGCCGCTATGAGAAAGTTGACGCCGACACTGTTCAGTACGAGCTGGAGCTGCCTGCCCACGGCAGGAAGAGGTTCACCTACGATGTCGTCTATCACCAGGGGTCGAGGGGGAACAAGTAGTATAACCGTCTGACACGGGGACACGGGGAAGGGGAGACACGGGGTTTGATCTTTTTTCTCCGTGTCGCCGCGTCACCGAGTCTCCGCGTCCAGGATGAATTTCACTGCCCCCTGCTCCCGTTCACCCTGAACCGGTCCATCCTCTCCGGGAGCGGCGTGCCGGGCCGGGTTGTGGGATCGGATCGCCCGCCCGATGTAAACCCTTTTTCAACCAGGCTCTCTTTGTTATAATTTGAGGGACTTTCCGTGGATGCCATCCACGGATTCCAGACCACAGGTTCCGAAAGGATGTTTCCGGGAGAGGGCGACATCCAGGGAGGGGAGCACCATGACAGACCGCAGGATCGGAATCAATCTGACCCGCCATATCCACGAGAAACAGATGGAGCATCCAGATGCTACCGGGGAGCTGTCCGGAATCCTGAACCAGATAGCCTTTGCCGCCAAGATCGTTTCCCGGGAGGTTAACAAGGCAGGACTGGTGGAGATCCTCGGGCTCACCGGCGACAAAAACGTGCAGGGTGAAGAAGTCCAGAAACTCGACGAGTTCGCCAACGAGGTGTTTCTCAACATCCTGGGCAAATCCGGGCATTTCTGCATCATGGCAACCGAGGAAGAGGCCGAGGTGATCCCCGTTCCCGAGGGGTACAAGCGGGGCAACTACTCCATCGCCCTCGATCCCCTTGACGGTTCCTCCAACATCGACGTCAACATCAATATAGGGACTATCTTTTCCATTCACCGGCGGTTAACCGACGGGGAGGGGGGCTGCGAGCAGGACCTCATGCAGCCTGGCCGCAGGATCGCGGCAGCAGGTTACGTTGTCTACGGAAGCAGCACAATGCTGGTGGAAAGTACCGGCAACGGGGTTTCCGGCTTCACGCTGGATCCCTCCGTAGGGGAATTTCTCGAGTCCCACCCCGATATCCGGATCCCCCAAAAGGGCAAGACCTACTCCATCAACGAGGGGAATTACCCCTACTGGACCACCGGGGTGCGCAAGTACATCGATTTCCTCAAGGAGAAGGACAAGGAAAGCGGGCGTCCTTACAGCGCGCGCTACATCGGTTCCATGGTTGCCGACATGCACCGTACCTTGCTCAAGGGCGGCATCTTCATGTACCCGGCCGACACCAAGGACCCCAAAAAACCCAACGGGAAATTGAGGCTCCTGTACGAGTGCGCTCCCTTCGCCTTCCTCGTGGAACACGCTGGAGGCGCCGCCAGCACCGGATGGATCCCGATCCTTGACGTTGAGCCCGACAACCTGCACCAGAGAGTCCCCTTCTTCGCCGGCTCGCTCTACGATGTTAAGCAGGTGGAGGGGTACATTCAGAAATATGATGATGGAGTTTGATTGTCCCTTCATATTTCTCCATCGACATATTCCTGAATAGCGCGAAGCACGAAGAGCGAAGAGTTTAGAGACAGGAACTAAGAGCCAAGAAGGTCACAGCCCTCCTGACGGAGGGCTTTGTTCGTGGTTCAGCTGATAGCTGTGAGCTGAAAGATACCAGCTGATAACCGCAAGAATCGGGTCGATTACCCCTCTCCGGGATGTTACCTTCATGCCCATGGAGACCCTTGACACTCGATGGGAGATGAGCATGGTGCCCTCCGATTACGAAAAGATGGAAAAGGCCATCAGGTTCCTGGAGGACAACTCCGGGGACCAGCCGGCCCTCGACGAGACGGCCCGGCACGTGAACCTGAGCCCTTTCCATTTTCAGAAGGTGTTCAAAAAGTGGGTTGGGGTGAGCCCCAAGCGCTACCTGCAGTTCCTGACCGTGGAAAACGCAAAGATACTCCTGAACCGGTCCGCTTCGGTCATGGACACAGCTTTCGATGTGGGCCTTAGCGGACCGGGGCGGCTCCACGACCTGTTCGTCGCGGTGGAGGCGATCACCCCTGGCCAGTACAAGGCCGGGGGCGCGGGGGTTGACATCCAATACGGTTTTCACGAGACGCCTTTCGGCCTGGCGCTGCTGGCCATGACCCGGAGCGGCGTCACCGACCTGCGGTTCGTCGGCGAAAATGGCGGGAAAAAGGCCCTTGAGGACCTGCGGAAAAGGTGGCCCGCCGCTTCCATCGCCGAAGGGAAGGGCGCCACAGGGGAAACGGTCGTGAGGATATTCGCCGGCGGATGGACGAGAGGCAGTGGGATCGGCCTTTTCCTGCGGGGCACCAACTTCCAGATCAAGGTGTGGCAGGCGCTTCTCCGGATTCCCGATGGCGCCGTGGTCTCCTATGCTGCAGTGGCCAGGGCCGCAGGCAGACCTGATGCCGTGAGGGCGGCGGCCTCGGCGGTCGGGAAAAACCCCGTCGCCTGGCTCATCCCGTGCCACCGGGTCCTGAGAAGCTCCGGAGAACTGGGCGGCTACGGCGGGGGCCTGACGCGAAAAAAGATCATGCTGGCACGTGAAATTGCCGCGGCAGACGTGAAATAGAAATGCAGCGGCAATTTCCCGTATCGGAGAGGAAACCCCAGAAAATCACCCGTATTGGAGTTTCGGTAAGGTGGCCTTGCCCACGGTCCAACCCTTCACCGTCGTTTTTGTTCGGACTGCTCTGGGAGGTCTTGTGCTTTACGCCGTGGTCCGTCTACGGGGCAGCCGCATGCCTCCGCCGGGGCCGACCTGGGGGTAGTTCCTGATCATGGGGCTTCTCAACGGGGCGATCCCATATTCCCTTATCAACTGGGGTGAGATCCACATCGAGGCGGGCCAGATGTTCGGGGGAGCGCTGCTCATCGCACCTCTCATGGTCGCCATCGCCTCGGTCATCCACATAACTTTCGCGCTTCTGGGGGAAGCTGCTTTTTCGAAGTTCATGCGAGCAGAGTTCGCTTCTTTCCAGATATTCGGGGGCATCGTCTTTCTCATTGTCGGGGTCTTCGCGGTGGAGATGATCATGCAGGGAACGACTGTGTGGGTAGGGCGGATCCTGGCGGCTGTGGGGTGAACCGGGGGGAGGGTTTTAGGTTGAAACAGGTTTGAAGTAGTCGAGAAGGGGCATTGTTCCACCTCCTGGAACTCTCCGGTATGGGAGTATGGGGGTGTCGGGGTAAGATCTAGATACTCCGTTGCACCGCCCGTCACGCCAAAGGCGTGATCACTCCGATACGAGGAATTGTTTGCGATTCCTCGTCCAGTTCCCCTATTGTGGTTCGGCAAGCTCACCGCTGAGCTGGAACTTCCTCATGAACCTGCGGTCGATGAAATCCTTGAGTTTGAACGCGAGTTTTCCTTGCCACACCCAGCGGCCCTTCCTGTAAATGGCGGTGCCGTCACCCATGTTGAGGAGGAGGAGGAAGGAGGGGCTGCCCGGGTTGAATCGCACCATGGGCTGATCGTCGAGGGCTGCGGCGATGTTGTGCAGCAGAACGGGGTTTTGCCGCACTGCGTAAACCCCCACCCGGGCCAGGTTCTCCCCCCTGATGGTGACGCAGTCGCCGCCGCCGAAGATCTCCGGGTACCCGACACTCTGGAGGTAATGGTTGACCAGAAGGCCGCCGTCCTCGGCTGTGGGTACCAGGGAACCCGTGAACAGGGGAGAGGGTATGATACCCGCGGCAATGAAGATCACGTCTGCCTCGAGGGTCGACCCGTCCTCGAAGGAAACGCCACCCGCCCCGGCAGAAACAGCTCTGACCCCTTCGAGAACACCTATACCTCTCCGATTAAGAGAGCTGCGGGCCGCGTCGCCCAGGCGGGGCGGAAAGCTGCCCAGGAGTTTCCCGCCTGTGACCAGGGTGACCCTTGCCGGCACTCCGTTGTCCCTGGCCAATCGCCAGATGCCGCCGGCCATTTCGACACCTGCCGGCCCGCCGCCGACGATCACCGTACAAAGGGGGGTTTCCGGGGTGCACGCTGCCCCCGATTCCAGGATCGCCCTTCGTCCTGCCAGGATCCTTTCAATGGGCTTGACGGTGAAGAGGTTCCCGCTGCCGAGTTGAAGGGACGACATGGGGATGACGCTTCCGACATTAAAGGAAATGACGTCGTAGGGGATGCAGCCGCCTGAGGACAGCGTGACTGTTCGTGATTCGGGGTCGATACCGGTGACATGGTCGCGGATGAAATGTCCGCCCCGTCCCGTAGTGAGCCTTTCAACGTTGAAACGGATCTCCTGAGGCCGGTAGGTCCCGGCCAGGGCTCCGGGGGACATGCCCGAGTAGTAGTGGTGGGAAGAGGGGCCGATGACGGTCACATGGTGGCCTCTCTTTACGAGACTGCGGATGGCCGAGATAGTCGTCAGGTGGGCGTGACCGGCGCCTGCAAGGACAAGGCGTTTACCCATGGGCCTGCCTCCGTCGGGGTTGGTCCCGGGAAAGAAACACCTGCGTGCTTAAGGGAAATGTTAGCAGGAGTGGGAATCCGAGTACAAGGTGAAAAACAGGGTGAAAAACTGTGCAGCGTTCCGCGCAATACGAAATCAAATTGAGCAATGAAATTCCCATGATCGTGTGAGGCAGTTCACCCGCATCCCGTTCGAACCCCATAAACGTTGATAGAGTCGCAAAAAAGTCAGTGCGTGACTTGTTTTGCTCCACGGAAAGTGAAAAGCGTGGTTTTCCCTTTCCTCACGGATCGCTGACATGATTTCCGGTCATCGATCCGGGCGCCCCGCACGGGGCGCGTTGATGACTTTTTGCGAAGCCATCAACGTTGGGTTAAAGGGGGAGGTATCGGGTATACTTCATGGCACAGGTCTTGCCTTCCCGGGGTGGAAGCAGTTAACATCCCCATCGGGAAGGCGGTGGAAAAGGTGAACGCTCCTGAGATGAACGGAAAAAGATCCCTCGGCATATGCCTGGGCGCCAGCACCCTGAGTGTCGTCGAAAGGGTCAACGGTTCCCTGAAGGCAATCCGGCTTCCCCACGGCGGCAGCGTGGGAGAAGCGGTACAAAGGGTCGTCGGTGAAGCGGTTCCGGTCCTGGTGGGCATTACGGGGCGCAAGTTCAGGGACCTCATCACCGCCAGGACCATATCGGAGCCGGAGGCCGTGGAATTCGCCTACAGGCATGTCCGGGACCGCTACCCGGAAGCGGACGGCATCCTTTCGGCAGGCAGCGAGTCGATCATTCTTTACTCCCTGGATAAAAATGGGCGGATCAGGTCGGTCCATACCGGGAACAAATGCGCCTCCGGGACAGGGGAGTTTTTCCTCCAGCAGCTCAAGCGAATGGACCTGGACCTGGCCGAGGCCATCGAACTTGCCGACTTTTCGCAGCCCTACGAGATCGCCCACAGATGCTCGGTTTTCAGCAAGAGCGATTGTACTCACGCGCTGAACAAGGGTGTGGGGAAGGGGCGGGTCGTCGCCGGGCTGTGCCGTATGGTCGCTGTCAAGATGACGGAACTGCTTCGTTCGGCGAAGGTCAGGAGGCCCCTGATCGTCGGCGGGGTCAGTCAGAACCCCGTTGTCGTCGATTATCTCAGGCAGGAGTATCCGATGGCGGCGGTCCCCGAGGATGCTCCCTGGTTCGAGGCCATGGGTGCCCTGATGTGGGCTCAAAATGACGGCCATCTCATCGAAAAGGATAACGGTCTCGTCAAGCCCACCGGCAACCTTTTCACCTCCTTTCCCGAATTGAAATCCGGCTTGTCCAGGGTCGTTTTCAAAACAGCTGCCGGGGGGAAGTTCTGCGAAGGCGCGTACGTTATCGGCCTGGATGTGGGCAGCACCACGACCAAGGCAGTCCTGGTGCGCGCGGAGGACAGGACCGTCGTTGCCAGTAAATACCTGAGGACCCTGGGCGACCCTGTCGGAGCCAGCCGGAGATGCTACCAGGCTCTGGGTGACCATGTTCCTGAAGGTGTCGAACCCGATATCGTCGGGTTGGGGGTCACGGGAAGCGGCAGGCGGCTGGCGGCGTTACACGGCCTCACCGCAAACGTGATCAACGAGATCATGGCCCACGCGGTCGCTGCCGTTCATTATGATCCAGAGGTCGATACCATCTTCGAGATCGGAGGGCAGGACGCCAAATATACTTCCATCACCAACATGGTGCCCACCGACTACGCCATGAACGAAGCGTGCTCCGCCGGTACCGGCTCGTTCCTGGAGGAAGCGTGCCTGGAGTCCTTCGGGATATCCACGTGCGAGATCGCCGACCTCGCCATGGGTTCCGATTCCCCTCCCAACTTCAACGATCAGTGCGCGGCCTTTATCGGGAGCGACATCAAGACGGCCATCCAGCAGGGGACAACACGAGACGACAGCGTGGCCGGACTGGTTTATTCGGTGTGCCGTAACTACCTGACCCGGGTCAAGGGCAGCAGGCCTGTCGGCCAGAAGATCTTCATGCAGGGCGGCGTCTGCTACAACCGTGCGGTTCCCCTGGCCATGTCGATCCTGTGTGAGAGGGAGATCGTCGTGCCTCCCGATCCAGGTCTCATGGGCGCCTTCGGGGCCGCTCTGGTCGTACTGGACCGCGTTGAGAAAGGTGATGCCGCCAGGGACCGGTTCGACCTGAGTGAGCTTGCTTTGCGGGAGATCGGTACAGGCAAGCCGTTCGTTTGCGGCGGAGGCCGGGAGAAGTGTGACCGCAAATGCAAGATCCAGCGTTACGTGGTGAACGGCCGGACCTACCCTTTTGGAGGAGCGTGCGACAGGTATTACAACCTGAGGGAAAAGGGCGGCTCCGGGAGGCAGGGGAAAGACCTGGTTCGCCTGAGAGAGGAACTGGTTTTCGACAAGTTCGCGCCCGACAATCCGGCCGACGGTGAAAGAACCGTGGGGATCCTGACCTCTCTTTATACCGCAACGGCCTACCCCCTTTACGCCCACTTTTTTACCAGCCTCGGATTGCGGGTGGTCAACAGTGACAGGATCGAGACATCCGGGGTGGAGGAGGCAGGGGCGCCGTTCTGCCTGCCGGTTCTCCAGTCCCACGGGCTCCTGAAAAACCTTTTGTCAAAAGGCGCCGACACGATCTTCGTTCCCCACGTCATGAGCACCATGCCCCACGGACAAAAGGAGGTGAACAGCACCTGCCCCCTGGTCCAGGGAGAACCTTACTATCTCAAGGCGGCCTTTTACGAGGAACTTGCCCCCAGGCTTGTGACAGGGGTCCTGGAGTTCGACAAGCCTGCCAGGCTCAGGAAAGCGTTCATAACCGTCGGCGAAGGGATGGGCTTTTCCAGGCGAAGGTCCGGCGAGGCATTCGACAGGGCATGGCTGGCCTTCCAGTCTCTCGTTGACGAGTTCAGGGAACAGGGACAAAGGGCCCTGGAGGATCTCGAACCAGGGGAAACGGCCATTGTCCTGCTCGGTCGCGCCTACAACGCCTTTACACGCCTGGGAAACATGGGCGTTCCCCAGAAGTTCGCTGCCAGAGGCCATGCGGTAATTCCCTGCGATTTTCTGCCCCTGGCCGAGACGGGGGGAGATGCCCTGGATCAGATGTACTGGGCATCCGGTGAAGGGATCCTGAGGGCCGCCAACATCATCAGGGACAACCCGAACCTGTTCGGCGTCTACGTGACCAACTTCAGCTGCGGCCCGGATTCTTTTATCATCGAGCAGTTCAGGAATATCATGGGTCAAAAACCTTTCCTGACCCTTCAGTTCGATTCCCACACCGCCGACGCCGGTGTCGACACTCGCATCGACGCCTTCCTGGACGTGGTCAAAGGGTACCTTTCCATTGGGTGCCCCCGGAACGAACTTGCTGACTTCACCGCCGCGAAGATCGACCTGAACGGGCCCGAAGCGAAGGTCATCACCAGTGACGGCAGGCACCTGGCCCTCACCGACCCGGCAGTACACATGGTGGTCCCTTCCATGGGGGAAACGGTGTCCGCATTTTTCGCCGCCGGCATGAACTATTTCGGTATCAGGACGACCGCTCTCCCGGCCCCCGGCCCCGGTGAACTGGCCATGGGCAGGGACGTCACGTCGTGCAAGGAGTGCCTGCCCTACACCCTCACCACCGGCTCGCTGCTCCGGTATCTGAAGGATCGCGGATCAGAAGACGAGGTCATGGTATTTTTCATGCCGGAAACGAGCGGTCCGTGCCGGTTCGGCCAGTTCAGTGTCGCGATGAAACAGTTCATCAAAAGGGAGGCTATCAGGAATGTCGCCCTCCTCTCCCTGACCAGCGAGAACGGATACGCGGGGATGCCTCCCGATTTCACCTCCCGGGCTGTTCTCGGCCTCATCATGGCCGACGGTCTCGATGACATTTATTCGGCCATCCTGGCCCTGGCTGAAGACACCCGGGGCGCCCTGAAGGTTTACAGGAACTGCATTAAGCGGATCACCCGGAGCCTTGCGAGCGCCAGCCATGCCGAGGTGCTGTCGGTGCTGCTGGAGGAGATGATGAAACTCTCGCGCTTTGGGCGGAAAACACCCATGGATGAAGCCACGAAAGTGACCCTTACAGGTGAGGTGTACGTCCGGAAAGACGGTCTTTCCTGTCAGAGCCTGGTCGAGAGGTTCGCCGCGAAAGGTGTGATCACCAGGACCACCCCGATTTACGAATGGTTCCTGTACACCCTTTACCTCATCATCGGGAGCTGCAATCCCGTGCCGTCGACATCAAGGGAACGGGTGGAAGCGTTCCTGAAGGACCGGTATGTCAAGAGCCTGGAGAAAAAGATCCACGGAACGCTTCGATATTCCGGCTATTTCGACGGGCGCGGCGTGGATGTCGGATATCTCCTGTCCCGGGCAAGGACGCTCATCAACCCCAGGCTCACCGGTGAAGCGATCCTCACGGTCAGCGGAGCCCTCAGGGAGGTCGGTGACGAGACCCACGGTGTGATCAGTATCGGGCCTTTCGGCTGCATGCCAAGCCGCATAGCCGAATCGATACTGACACATCGCCGTTATGAGGAAAAATACCGTTTCTCGGAAAGGGACGGTCCGTTCTGGTACCAGAACCGGGAGGAGATTCCCCTTCCGTTCCTGGCTCTGGAAACCGACGGCAGCCCGTTCCCGCAGCTCACCGAGGCCCGGTTGGAGAGTTTCCTCATGTCCGCGGAAGAGTTGAAACTTGAACTGTCCGAACGCCGTGCGGGAAGTTCCGGACAGGGCTGATTCAGCAAGGGAACTTCAACTCCACCACCGCGCCGCCGTCAGCCTGGAGCTTACAGTGGAAGGGGAATCATGTATATTTAACATGAACCCGGTTGTTCCACACGGTAAGGAAGATCGGGAACACGCTTGAAGGAGGGACTCCGTGCAGCAGCTCATCGCCTGGATCGACAGCCTGGATTGGGGTGTGGTCATCGTTATCTGCCTCACCCTGGGCCTCGCCCCTTTTTCGCCGCCTCACATCGTGGAAAAGCTCCAGATGCTGATGAAGGGCAAACTCGTCAAGCCCATCGACTGGTTCGACCTCGTCATGCACTCAGCGCCGTGGGTGGTGCTGGTGGTAAAAGTAGTACTTAGAGCTAAGAGCTGAGAGCTGAGAACTATAAACTATAAACTAAGAACCAGGTTCCAGTATCCTGGCTCCAGGCTCTTTCTTATGGAGGTGTTTCGTGAAAGCGAAAACGTGGGCTGTCGTCATCCTCCTGTTCCTGTGCGCTGTCCTCCTTGTCCAGAACATGGAGGTCGTATCTCTCAAGGTCTTCTTCTGGCAGATCAGCATGTCGAGGATCATCGCCTTCCCCCTGCTGATCCTGCTCGGTGTGATCATCGGGTTTTTCCTGGGTAAGTACGCCGGGATAGGGGCGAGGGGAAGGTAACGAGGGTAACATCGGTGATCGGTGACTTGTAAGACCTCGAATTATCCCTGGAAATGTTTCCTCGACCTGAACCCCTGGATTCCGGGTCATCGCCGCATTCCCCCGTCCTCTGAAGCCTCTTGACCGTCGAAGTCACGCCCTTGGCGTGACGAATTCGGTTTGCGAAGAAGGATGGTTCCTGATTCCTGAAGTTCCCGCCAATCTTCCAGGAACCTCCCTCCCCTTGTGCGCCATGTCGCCTTTAAGTCAAAGGTCCTGGAGCTCCGGTCTGCGGCTTCCCTGACTAAAATGCTATACAATAGCCAGCCTCTGGGGAATCATATAACTAGCCCGCATTATTCATGATGCAAATGAGATGTCAGCTAACTGTGTGGCAATTAAAGATGATGACTTCGCAAAAAG
>JARGFV010000091.1 GCA_029210545.1 bacterium | reverse complement strand
TAAGGAAAGGGAAAACGACGCTTTTCCCTTTCCGTGGAGCGAAAAGTCCCGGATTGGACTTTTTGCGACCCTGTCAGAGTTTGATTCTTTAATTTCGGGATCGTTTTTACTCAAGGAGGAAAGCAGATTATGGAGATCACAGGAATTGAACTGATCCGCGCAGCGGCTCTTCTGGGTGCGGGTGTGTCCATGGGGTTTGGAGCCATCGGCCCCGGCATCGGCGAGGGTTTTGCCGCCGGCAAGGCTTGCGAAGCTATCGGAAGAAACCCCGACCAGGCGGGCCTTCTCACCAGGACCATGCTTGTCGGGCAGGCGGTTGCCGAGTCCACGGGTATCTACGCCCTTGTCATCGCCCTTCTCCTGATCTTCGTTGTCAAGGGTTGATGGACTGGCAGAGTGGCTCGAAGAAAAATTTTCAAGGTTGTCAGGGGCAGGTTCCAACGACTGTCGGCACGGGAAAAACGGTTGACAGTCAAAGCGTCTTCTAATAGTTTGAGGGTCGCTTTGACATACAATATTTTGTATACAATGAGCCGGAGGCCGACTTGATCAGCGTTAACTTTACCTTATTGGTCCAGCTTGCCAACTTTTTGATTTTACTGGTAATTCTCAACTACCTGCTTTTCAGGCCCGTTCTTCGCGTCCTGGACGAAAGGGAGGCTCTCGTCAAGGAGTCCGCCGAAATGAAAAAGCGGCTGGGCGGCCTTGCACAGGAGACTATCGAGGAGTACGAGTCCAGGCTGCACAGCGCCAAGCTGAAAGCCATGGGGATCAGGACCTCCCTTCGAAACGAGGCCCTTGGCGAGTTCCGAAGGGTCCTCCTGAAGGCCCGGGAAGACAGTGACGCGGAGTTCGAGAGCGCCAGGAAGAAGATCGCTGAACAGGCCGAACTTTCCAGGCAGGCCCTTCAGGGTGAAGCGAACTCCCTCGCCCAGGCTATTATAGCCAGGCTGGTGGGGAGGGCGTTGTGAGGACAACCATGAAAATTTTGATGCGACCTGCCCCTGGGCGGTTTGTTCTGGTTCTGGCCGCGGCCCTGGTGCCCGTGCTGGCTTTCGCCGCTACCGGCGGTGAAGGAAACGAGGGCGGGGGCAAGGCCATCTACGACCTGGTCATGCGGATCATCAACTTCGCGGTCCTGGTAGGCGCTCTCCTGTACTTCGCCCGGAAACCGGCTGTGGAGGCCGTCCGCAACAGCATCGAGTCGGTACGCACCATGATCCGGAATGCCGAGGCGGCACGCAAGGAGGCCGAGGTCCGCATGAAGGAAGCCGAGGATCGGCTGGCCGGGGTGGACAAGGAGATCGAGGAGCTCATCGCCAACGCCAGGGAAGAAGCGGAAGTGGAGAAGGCGAGGATTTTATCCGACGCCGAGGCCTCGGTGGAAAAATTCAAAGTAGAGGCCGCGGCGGCCATTGAACAGGAACTCAAGAAGTCCCAGGATATCCTGACGCGGGAGGCGGCAGCGGCTGCCGTGGCCCTGGCTGAGGAGATCATCAGCCGGAAGGTAACCCCTGAGGACCACCAGAGGTTTGTCGCAGAATATCTGGAGAAGCTGGAGGCCAACCAGTGATCGGGTTCGTCCTGGCAAAACGTTATGCCAAGGCGGTTATCGGCCTGGCGCAGGAAGCCGGCTCTGTAACCGAGGTCGGGCAGGAACTGGAGCAGATCTCCGGGCTGTTCGCCGAAAACCCGGACCTGGTCAACGTATTTTCGGATCCCACCATAGCCCATAAGATCAAGGAAAAGGTCCTGGAGGAGATCCTCAGAAAAGGGAGCATCCAGGAACTGACCATGCGGTTCATCCACGTTCTCAACGAGAAGAACCGGATCCTCGGCATCGGTGAGATCTCACGGTCGTACAGGGATCTGTCGGACCAGCTGACAAACCGAACCAGGGCCATGGTCGTTTCGGCCTCGAAACTTGAAGACAAAGAGAAGGACAAGATAAAGGAGGCCCTTTCCAGGATATCCGGAAAGGACGTCATCCTCGAGATCGAGGAGGACGAGAGCCTGCTCGGAGGCGTGGTCGCCTACATGGGCAGCCAGGTCTACGACGGAAGCCTCAAGAACCAGTTGGCGTTGATCAAAGACAGCCTCAGCAAGGGGAGATAGGTCGCGATGCAGATAAGAGCTGAAGAGATAACCGAGATTATCAGGAAACAGATCGAGGGGTTTGAAAAGACGGTTGACGTCAAGGAGACAGGGATCGTCCTGTCCACCGGTGACGGGATCGCCCGTGTTCACGGCCTCGAGAACGCCATGGCCGGTGAGCTCGTCGAGCTGCCCGGGGAGGTCTTCGGGATGGTGCTCAACCTCGAGGAGGACAACGTGGGTATTGTCCTTCTTGGTGAATATCAGCTCATCAAGGAAGGCGACATCGTCAAGCGCACCGGGCGAATCGTTGAGGTCCCCGTCGGGAAAGGCCTGCTCGGCAGGGTGGTCAACGCCCTGGGCCAGCCCATCGACGGCAAGGGCCCCATCGAGGCCGAAGCCACCCGCCTGGTAGAGGTTATCGCACCCGGTATCGTCAAGCGCCAGCCGGTTAAGGAGCCACTCCAGACCGGCATCAAGGCTATCGATTCCATGATCCCCATCGGCCGCGGCCAGAGGGAGCTCATCATCGGCGACCGCCAGACAGGCAAGACGGCTGTGGCCATCGACACCATCATCAACCAGCAGCACTCCCCCGACCCGGTCATCTGCATCTACGTCGCGGTGGGACAGAAAGCGTCTACCGTGGCCCGTGTCGCCCGTGACCTGGAAGAGCAGGGCGCCCTGGAGTACACCATCATCGTCGCCGCAACCGCCAGCGAGCCGGCCCCCCTGCTTTTCCTCGCACCCTTCGCCGGGTGCTCCATGGGCGAGCACTTCAGGGACAACGGTCAGCACGCCCTGGTTATCTACGACGACCTTTCCAAGCACGCCGCCTCCTACAGGCAGCTTTCCCTGCTTCTCCGTCGCCCCCCCGGCCGCGAGGCCTACCCCGGGGACGTCTTCTACCTCCACTCAAGACTTCTGGAGCGCGCCGCCAAGATGAGCGACGCAGAGGGTGGGGGCTCCCTGACGGCCCTGCCCATCATCGAGACCCAGGCCGGTGACGTTTCGGCCTACATCCCCACCAACGTCATCTCCATCACCGACGGACAGATCTTCCTCGAGTCCGACCTGTTTTTTTCGGGCATCAGGCCCGCCATCAACGTGGGCATCTCGGTATCCAGGGTCGGCGGTTCCGCCCAGGTGCGCGCCATGCGGCAGGTGGCAGGCCGGCTTCGCCTCGAACTGGCCCAGTTCCGTGAAATGGCGGCTTTCGCCCAGTTCGGGTCGGATCTTGACAAGGCGACCCAGATGCAGCTGGCACGGGGCGAGAGGCTGGTGGAGATCCTCAAGCAGGGCCAGTATGTGCCTCTGCCGGTGTCCAAGCAGGCTGTCCTCATCTATGCTGCCACCAACGGACACATCGACGGCTACCCCGTGGAAGCCCTGGGCAAGTTCGAGGTTGAGCTTTACCACTTCATGGACAACCGTTATGGCGAGCTCATGCAAGAACTGGCCGAGAAAAACGAGTTTACCGACGACATCAAGGGCAGGATGGACGGCGCCCTTGCCAGGTTCAAGGAAGAGTTCGTTTACGGATAGTGAGCAGAGCGAGCGGAAGACTTCGACCCTAAGGAGAACAGAGACAACACATGAGCACCCTGAGGGATATCAAGCGGCGGATCACGTCGGTCAAGAACACCGAGCAGATCACCAAGGCCATGAAGATGGTGGCGGCATCAAGGCTTCGCCGTGCCCAGGAAGCCATCCTGGCGTCGCGGCCCTATGCTCACAAGATGCTGGAGGTTCTTTCGAGCCTCGCCCTGAGAACCAACCCCCAGGCCCACCCTCTCCTCGTTACAAGGGAGCCGAAAAAGGTGGACCTGCTGGTGGTGACCTCCGATCGGGGGCTTTGCGGAGCGTTCAACTCCAACATCATCCGGCGGGCCGAGCGGTTCATGAATGAGCACCCGAACTGGGAGTTCACCCTCCACCTCGTCGGCCGGAAGGCTTCCGATTACTTCAAGCGCCGGGATAGAAAAATCCGGAAAGTGTCCCTGAACATCCTTTCCGACATCTCGTTCTCGCACGCTGCCGCCATCGGAAACGACATGGTTGAAAACTACCTCAGCGAGGAGTTCGACCAGGTCTTCATGGTCTATAACGAGTTCAAGTCGGCTATCCAGCAGAAGGTCATCGTGGAGCAGCTGCTGCCCATCAAGCCCATGGACATCACGGAAGAGGTCAACGCGGTGGAATACACCTTCGAGCCCTCCGAGGAAGTCCTTCTAAAAGAGCTCCTGCCGCGGCACATCAACGTCCAGGTATACAGGGTCTTCCTGGAGTCGATAGCCAGCGAGCACGGTGCCCGGATGACCGCCATGGAGGCGGCGAGCAAGAACGCCGAGGAGATGATCGACAAGCTGACCCTCCTGTTCAACAGGACACGCCAGGCTGCGATAACCACCGAGCTCATCGAGGTTGTCAGCGGCAAGGAAGCGATGAAATAAGCCGGCCGTAGCCATGGGGCCACGGCTGTATGAGATACCAGCAAAGAACACGAGACCTCATTAACAAGGGGGAACACTCCGTGAAGAACATCGGCAGAATCACACAGATCATCGGGCCCGTTATTGACCTTGAGTTCGAGCCCGCCAAACTGCCCGCCATCTACAACGCCATCAGGATCCGGGCGGAATCCGGGGGGCGGAAGATCGACCTCATCACCGAGGTCCAGTCCCACGAGGGCAACAACGTCGTCAGGACAGTGGCCATGAGTTCCACCGACGGTCTTATCCGCGGGATGGAAGGCGAGGACACAGGCGGACCCATCACCGTTCCGGTGGGAAGGTCGACCCTGGGCCGCATCATGAACGTCACGGGCGATCCCGTTGACGAGATAGGGCCCATCGAGAGCGAGGCGCGCTGGGCCATCCACCGGGAGGCGCCGAGCCTGGAGGATCAGAGCACAGAGACCGAGATCCTCGAGACCGGCGTCAAGGTTATCGATCTTCTCGAACCCTACGTCAAGGGCGGCAAGATCGGCCTGTTCGGAGGCGCCGGTGTCGGAAAGACCGTTATCATCATGGAGATGATCCACAATATCGCCATCGAGCACGGCGGCTTTTCGGTGTTCTCGGGCGTCGGTGAGCGGACCCGTGAGGGGAACGACCTCTGGCTCGAAATGAAGGAGTCCAAGGTCCTGGACAAGGCGATCCTGGTCTACGGCCAGATGAACGAGCCTCCCGGAGCCCGCCTGCGGGTGGGACTTTCGGGCCTTACCGCAGCCGAGTACTTCCGTGACGAGGAAGGCCAGGACGTGCTCCTCTTCGTGGACAATATCTTCCGGTTCACCCAGGCCGGTTCCGAAGTTTCGGCCCTCCTGGGACGGATTCCCAGCGCCGTGGGATACCAGCCCACCCTGGCCACAGAGATGGGCGAGATGCAGGAGCGGATCACCTCCACCAGGAAGGGGTCCATTACCTCGGTGCAGGCCATTTACGTTCCCGCTGACGACCTCACCGACCCGGCTCCGGCGACCACCTTCTCGCACCTTGACGCGACAACGGTCCTCTCACGGCAGATCTCCGAGCTCGGGATCTACCCGGCCGTCGACCCCCTCGACTCCACATCACGGATCCTTGACCCAAGGATCGTTGGCGAGGAGCATTACAATACGGCCCGAGCGGTCCAGCAGGTCCTCCAGCGGTACAAAGACCTCCAGGACATCATCGCGATTCTGGGCATGGATGAGCTCTCCGAGGATGACAGGCTTATCGTCTCCCGGGCCCGGAAAGTCCAGCGGTTCCTTTCACAGCCGTTCTTCGTGGCCGAGCAGTTCACAGGCACCCCCGGCAAGTACGTCAAGCTGGAAGACACGATCCGCGGGTTCAAGGAGATCGTCGAGGGAGTGCATGACGACCTGCCCGAGCAGGCCTTCTACATGGTGGGAACCATCGAAGAGGTCATCGAGCAGGGCAAGAAGCTGGCCGAATCGGCCGCCTGATCGGACTAGACCATGGCAGAAGCTACCAGCGGAAAGATTATGCTCGAGATCGTCACGCCGGAAAGAGTCGTCGTCTCGGAAGAGGTGGACGAGGTCGTCCTTCCCGGTATCGAAGGGGAGTTCGGAGTCCTCGAGGGGCACATCCCGTTCCTCACCACCCTCAAGGTGGGGGAACTCGTCTACCGTACCGGGGGCAAGGCTGAGCACCTGGCTGTCTCCTGGGGATACGTGGAGGTGACAGGAGGCAGCGTCAAGGTCCTGGTGGAGGCCGCCGAAAGGGCCACCGAGATCGATGTGAACCGGGCGCGCATGGCTCTGGAAGAGGCCGAGAAGATGCTCACCGCCGGCAAGGACGACCCGGATTACGAGAGGGCCAAGGTCCGCCTGGAAAAAGCAGTGATAAGGGTCCAGGTGGCTGGAAAAAAATAGAGGCGAGTCCAAGAACCAAAATCCAGGATCCAGGAAAAGGGCGCCTTGCGAAAAGCGCTCTTTCTTTTTGGGCTGTGTTTACAACCCATTGTTTTCAATTGTTTTTAATGGGGTGCCACATGGCGAACCCGCTCATTCTTCTTGGATATTAGATCTTGGATCTTGGATCTGTTTTTATCATCTCTCTCCCTTTGACATTTAAAGTCTGGTGCCTATAATAGGCGTCTGTTTCACGAAGAACAGCATTACGGGATGTGGCGCAGCTTGGTAGCGCGCATGGTTCGGGACCATGAGGCCGCGAGTTCAAATCTCGCCATCCCGACCAGAAAACAAAAGGCCCGGCTTTGTGCCGGGCCCCTTTTTTTCTGGTCGGAAGTCCAGAGTCCAGAGTCCAATATCCAGAGTGGGGAAACAGGTTCCGACTGCCTTCCGCACGGACCCCAGACCCCAGATCATTGTTGTTCGACCATTACCATTACTATTACCATTACCATTACTATTACTTGACCTTCCCCCTTCTCCTTCATATCCTGAATCGTTATGACCCTTAACGGCTTTCTGACTCTCAAGGGAATCTTCCTGGCCACTGACCGATGCTATATTTTCTAACCTTCGGGTTTTTCATCCTTTATCTCGCCTTCCTGGGCACCCTGGTGTGGCTGTTCGTGCACCGGTTCCTGGCTCCCAGGATCGAGGCCGGCCGGGCTGAGGCTACCGTGATCTTCTACATGACCATGATCGTGTCCCTTATCTTTCTTATCCTGGTGAACTACCACACCGGGTTCCTGTCAGAGATCTATCTTTTCTTCGACGACGCCTTATTCGACGGTCAATATACAAGGAGACCCCCCGGTGGACTGCGATGAGTTGAGGTCAGCTCTTTTCCGGGAAGGCGAAATACCCCTCTGGGGACGGATGCTGGGAAGCGGGTTCGTTACCTGGACGTTTTAAAAGGGTGAGGTCTGCATCCGGGAGTGATCGCCGGGGTGAGGGGTGCGGGTGGGTAGCTGTTCCGGCTGCGGTTGCCAACCGTGCGGCGTCTGCGGGTACGTCAATGAAAAGGTGTTCGAGACGGTATCGAAAGCGGCAGACGGCGTGTGGGGGAGCGCTCCAAGGCTCTTCAGCCAGGGAGGGCCCGACGGACCGGCTCGATAAGCAGGGTCGCGAAGACCACCTTGAGCAGATCGCCCGGAAGAAATGGCACCATCCCCATCATCATCAGGGTCCCGGCACCCAGATTCTTCTCCTGAACGATATGGAGGTTCAGCCCCAGCCACGGGACCCCTACCAGATAAATGACAAGGGTACCGGAAACAAGGGCCACCAGTCTGCGGAAAGTCCCGTATCGGCCGTCCGGAGGGATGATGAGACCCACCACCATCGAGGCCAGGGGAAAGGAGAGGAGAAAGCCAAAGGTGGGTGACAGGATATATTGAGGTCCGCCGCCGCCGGTGAACAGGGGAAGGCCGGAGAGCCCCAGCACGATGTAGCTCGCCATGGCGGCAGCGCCCACCCAGGGACCGAGAATGGCGCCGGACAGCAGGACGAAAAGGGTCTGAAGGCTGATGGGAACAAGCCCGATGGGCAGCCTCAGGTAGGCTCCCGCTGTCGTCAGGGCCACGGTCAGGGCCACGAGCACGATGTCTTTCGTTCTGGACCGGGTCATGCGCTTCTCCATGACTGATTGATTTGAGTTGGTTGGTAATCTAATATGGGGGCGACATGAAGTCCAGAAAAATAGTGCAGCCCAAGGCCCAAGGCCCAAAGGGGTTATGCAAAAAGTTGCGGTTCCAATAGGTTTGACCTTTACTTTGGCCATTGGTCTTTGGTCTTTGGACTGGTATTCGCCGTGCCGGTGATCGCCATCACCGGAGGTCTGGGGTCCGGCAAGTCCACGGTTCGTGAGATCTTCGAGGAGTTCGGGGCCAAGGGTGTCGACACCGACGAGATCGCCCGACGGGTGATCCAACCCGGGACGAGAGGGTCCCGGATGGTCCGGGAGGCCTTTGGAGACAGCTTTTTTACTCCGGAAGGTCAAATGGATAGAAAAAAGATGGCCGGTCACGTTTTCTCTGACCCATCCCGGCGTGAAAAGCTGGAATCGATCCTGCATCCCCTGATCAGGGAAGCGGAGGACAAGGTCGTGAGGGAACTTCTGAGGAAAGACCCCGGCGCGGTGGTTGTGGTGGAGGTTCCCCTGCTGGCGGAGGGGGATCGAGCAGGGCACTACGACGGTGTCGTCCTGGTGACGGCCCCTGAAGATGTGCGTATGGACCGCCTCGTAAGGTCTGGCAGGTATACTCGCGACGAGGCGGCTTTGCGCATGGCCCACCAGGCAGACGACCGGGAGAGGGAGCGTGTCGCTTCCTGGATCGTTGAGAACAGCGGCCCCGTGGGGAAGACAAGGTCCCAGGTCCGGTCCGTGCTCGACCAGATGGTTTAGCGTATGGGGCAGGCTGACAGACCTTCCGGTTGGTTGGTCGCCCGGCTTTCTGCTATAATTTCAGCATAATCGGATGCACCTTTCTTGCAACCGCATGCCATCTTCGCTCGACGTGATCACCAGCATTGTGCGGACGCATCTGTTTTTCACTCATGTTTCTGATCGGAAAGGAGGCAGGCTGTGAATTCGACAAACGAACTGGACCTGATCCGGGGGATCCTCGAAAAAGTTGATTCATCCCTTACCAGCGAGGAGATCCTGAGCCTTGCCCTCCAGGGCATCAAGGATTCCTTTGATTGCCTGGCCGTGGCCATCATCCTGGTGGATGGGCGGGCCGGCACCTTCAAGGTCGTCAACGCCAAGGGGTGGAGCAATGAATTTGTCAAAAAGTTTCACTCCGGCCCCTTCGAGGGGCTGATCAGGGAGATGGCAGGCGCCACCACCAGCTTCATCATGACCAGCGAGGACGAGCGTGCCGGGAGCCCTGGCTATACATTCGAGCACACATTTGCCTCCCTCCTGGCCATGCCCATGGGGATCCGCGGCAAGCAGGTGGGGTTCATGTACCTTTCCAGCGGTGATCCGGACGGCTTTGCAAAAGATCGTGAAACGATCATAAGGGACCTGGCCAACCTGTGTACCCTGGTCCTGGACCATGGCAGCCTCGGCGACAAGGTCCTTTCCTTATCCAATATCGACCCCATGACAGGGCTTTACACCTTCAAGTTCTGGCACGAGGAGCTCCACAGGGAGGTGCAAAGAGCTGAAAAACTGGATTCCAAAATAGCCCTCATGGATATCCGTCTCAACAAATTCAAGGAGTACAACGCCATGTACGGTCACCTCAAGGGAGATGAATTTCTCATGGCCATATCGGATATCATCGATGGCGAGGTGTGCAGCCTGGACGTGCCGTGCCGGGTAGGGTCAAAGTGGCATGTGCTCCTTGTAGGGGAGGAAGAGAAGGCTGCCCGTGAGATCGCCGAGAGGATCATCGAGGCCAAAAACAGGCTGCCCATCCCGAGTGATCCCCCCACGACCCTGAGTATCGGTCTTTCCATGTACAGCGCCGAAGGGGAGAAGGCCCTTATCAGCAGGGTCGATGACGCCCTCATGGAGGCCCGCAGGCAGGGGGGCGATGCCTGTCACGTCAAATAAATAGAGGTTGACAAGCACATCGGGTGACGCTAAACAGGTGTCACTCACTTTGTCGCGTCTGAACCTGCGGCGATCTACCCGATCCAGTAGACCGACACCAAGACAAACCCCTGCGGAAATCCGCCATGTCCCGTCCTGAAGCGGTTGCCCTTATAGGTCCGGAACGCTACCTCATACCAACCGCGATGCGGTTAAAAGTTGATGGACTCGCAAAAAGTCCATCAACGCGCCCCGCGCGGGGCGCTCAAATCAATGACCCACACCCTAAGTCATTGATTTGTGAGGAAAGGGAAAACGACGCTTTTCCCTTTCCGTGGAGCGAAAAGTCCCGGATTGGACTTT
>JARGFV010000090.1 GCA_029210545.1 bacterium | reverse complement strand
AATGACTTACGGTGTGAGTCATTGATTTGGGCGCCCCGCGCGGGGCGCGTTGATGGACTTTTTGCGAGTCCATCAACCTTGGTCAGCGTCACTTTCGTCAGCTGAATCGGGGGTTTCACCCTGTGTTCCCGCCCGCTCACGGAGTTTGTCCACGGTTTTGGGACCGAGGCCAGGGATGCTTAAAAGCTCTTCGTCGGTGGCCGCTGCGATAGCCCCGGCATCGGCCAAGCCCGCATCGTCAAGAGCCTGAACGATCTTTTCGGAGATCCCGTCAAAGATGCCGGCATCGTCTGCCTGTTCGTTCGCTCCAGCCTTCTCAAAGGTCTCCCGGGCAGTTTTCTCCTCCTCGGCCTGTGATTCGCTCTTGATGGTGATATTCCACCCGGTCAACCGGGCCGCCAAACGGACGTTCTGGCCGTTCTTGCCGATAGCAAGGGAGAGCTCCTCGTCGGCCGCGATGACTTCCATCGATTTTTCGGCCTCGTTGATGATCACCCTGGTCACCTGGGCCGGGCTCAGCGCGCTGCTGACGAAAAGCGCCGGATCCGCGATCCAGGGGATAATGTCGATCCTTTCCCCTCTCAGTTCGTTGACGACGGACTGTACGCGTGATCCCTTGACGCCGACACAGGCGCCCACCGGGTCCACGTTGGGATCGTGACTCACCACGGCGATCTTGGAGCGGCCTCCCGGTTCCCGGGCAGCGCTTCGGATCTCGACGATCCTCTCGGCGATCTCCGGGACCTCGAGCTCGAAAAGCTTCATGAGAAAATCAAGATCGGTCCGGGACAGGACGACCTGAGGACCTTTCGCATTCTGTTTGACGTCCAGGATGTACGCCTTGATCCGGTCACCCTGTTTATAGCGTTCCCTTGGGACCTGCTCCTTGGGCGGGAGTTCCGCCTCGGTCTTGCCGAGATCCACGATGATGGCCCCCCGGCTGAACCCGTGGACGATGCCGTTGATGATCTCCCCGATGCGCTCCGAATAGGTATTGTAGACCATCTCCCGCTCGGCTTCCCTGAGCTTCTGAACGATGACCTGCTTGGCGGTCTGCGCTGCGATACGGCCGAACTCATTGGCGTCGATCTCGATCTCGACCTCGTCGCCCGGCATGACCTCGGGATCGAGCTGCCGGGCCTCGAGGAGAGAGATCTGCATGGCTTCGTCCTCGACCTTGAGGGTGACCTCCTTGCGCTGGTAGATCTCGATGCGCCCGGACTGCCTGTCCATCTTCGCGTAGATGTCGGTCCCGGAGCCGTAGACTTTTTTGGCCGCTGTGACCAGAGCCGCCTCGATGGCTTCCACAAGGGCCTCCTGGTGGATGCCTTTTTCCCTCTCGAGCTGGGAAAAGATCATCAGCAGTTCCTGATTGGTGCTCATTTTGGTGTCCTCAATTATTAAGAAGTCAGTATTCAGTAGTCAGTAGCCAGAAAAAACTTCCTGCCTTTACTCGACTATTCTGCGTTCTGTGTTCCTTACCCTGAGCCAGGTCGAAGGGTGCCTCTTGTGTTCCGCGCCCCGCGCCCTCAGAACTTGAAATCAAGCCGTGCAGTGGCAATGTCCTCCACCGGCACATCGATCCGGATCCCTTCCTCGAGCAGGACTTTGACGATGCCGTCCTCGATCCCTTCCAGAGTACCCCGGATCTTTTTGCGACCCGCTACGGATCTGTGGGTCTTGATTGCCACGAGGCGGCCCGTGAACCGTTCAAAATCCTTCTCGTCCTTGAGGGGCCTGTCCAGTCCCGGGGACGAAACCTCCAGGTAGTACTTGACGGGGATGATATCCTCGACATCCAGGTGAACGCTCAGTTCCCTGCTCACCTTCGTACAGTGCTCCACCCTGACACCGGTTTCGCAGTCGATGGTGATCCTCAGGATCCACCGGCCGTTTTCCACCCGGAAGGTCACTTCGACCAGTTCCAGATCCAGCTGCTTCAGGATCGGATCAAGGATCCCCCTGATCTGCCCGATCACCCGGTTCGTGTTCATGTTTTAAGTCCCGAAAATACAAAAGAGCCGGCACCGCCCGCTCTTTCCAGAAAAACAAACAAAGAAAGAAACCGACTATTCACTAGCATAAGGCAACATATTTGGCAAGGGGGGGGGGCTCAGCCACCCGAAATCCGGTTTTTGGTTTACAGGAGCCTCGGAAAAAGGCGGTGGGGCAGGTTAAAGCCGTTAACAGGCGGAGCCATCCCGGTGTTCCTTCAGATATTCCAGCACCCTCCTGGCCGCCCTTTCCCCTTCGGCCACACAGTCGTTGATTCCCACACCCCGCCATGCGTTGCCGGTGATGAACAGACCAGGGTGATCCGCCAGCCGGTTCTCGATCGATTCGATCCGGTCGAGGTGTCCGAAGGTGTACTGAGGGATCGCCTTCTCCCACTTGATCACACGGGAAAAAACCGGCGCGGTCTCTATTCCCATGGTGACATTGACTTCCTGCCGGGCTACGTTCAGGAGATCCTCTTCATCCAGGCGGGGAGTGAACGGGTCCCCGGCGCCTCCGATCATCACTGTCAGCAGTGCATGGCCCGCGGGGGCCCTCCCTGAAAAGATGCTCGAAGCCCAGAGGGAACCGAGTATGCGGCGGCCTTCGCTCTTTGGAATCAGGAAGCCGAACCCGTCCAGGGGGAAGGGCAGTGAACTCTCGTCGTAACCCAGGTGCACCACCGCCATGACGGCGTATGGTATCGTGTCCATGGTAGCGGCTATTCCGGGATCCAGTTCCCTGAGGAGAGCCGCGGAGGCATAGGCGGGAATCGCGAGCACCACCACGGCCGCATCTGTTTCGGCTCGATCCTTACTATCTCCGCAGGTGAGCCGGTAGCGTGGGTTCCTCCCATTGGCGGCCGCTTCCAGCTTTACAACCGGTGCGGAGGTAACGACAGATTCCCCAAGCCGCCCGCTGAGCGCGTCCGTGAGGTCGCCCATTCCCCCGGTAAAAGAGGTGAGCACACCACCCGGCCCCGCGGATCCGGGTCCGGATCCGCCCTTCAGGGCCGCCTCCTTCTTCATGGCAAGCATGCCGCGAATGAGGCCTCCGTACTTCTTCTCCAACGCGAGAACCTTTGGAAAACACGCGGCAAGGCTCATGTTTTCAGGATCTCCGGCGAAAACCCCTGATGCCATGGGCCCTATGAGCTTGTCCAGGGCCTCTTTACCCAGACGGCGCCGGACGAAGTCGGCCAGAGTCTCGTCATCGGCGCCCTCCTTCCGCGGAACCAGGTATTCCGATGCGATCCGGATCCTGCCGCGGACGCTGACCAGATCGGAACCCATGAACAGGACCGGATCTTCGGGGAGGGCTTGAAGGCGGCCGCCGGAAAAGATGTAGCGTTTACGGGCCGCGTCGGTGCTGCGCAGCAGGCTGCCCTCTATTCCCATCCTCGCGCAGAGATCGAGGGTGTGGGGCTTGTTGTCCAGAAAACCGTTAGGTCCGGTCTCACCAAGACAACCTTCCCAGGAAAGGGTCCCTATCTTACCTCCCGTTCGGGGTTCTGCCTCAAGGAGAGTTATTTCGACCGGCAGCCCGGCCTTCCCGGCCTCCTCCCTGATCAGGTACGCCGCCGACAGGCCGGACAGCCCGCCGCCGACAACACAGACCCTCTGTTTTTCGGGGTATAAGCCGGTATCAACCATGACCGAACTCGACACCATAGCCGCCGGGAGGATATTTCCATCCTATGTTCTCAAAAGGGCAGGCCAGGCGGCATGTCCCGCATTCAAAACAGTTTTCAAAGGAAACGACGATCTGACCCCGGCCCTCTTCCCACGCGTAAGTCTTCACGGGACAGACGGTGGCGCACTCACGGCGATCACAGTCCCGGCAGATCCGCTGGTCGTGGATCACCAGGTGGCTCTCCTTGTATGGACGGAGCTTGACCAGAGCGATCTTATCCTCGAGTGTGAGGCTCTTCCGGGTCATCTTTGGTTTCCCTTACCAGTTGCGGCGGAAATACTCCGCCAGGTTTTCAAAGCTCGTCGCGTTCAGGCAGCTTCCGGCTCC
The DNA here is from genome assembly GCA_029210545.1 of bacterium. Classification (NCBI taxonomy): domain Bacteria; species bacterium. Next base: position 6,479 of record JARGFV010000090.1, on the reverse strand, counting down.
CTCTTTCAGTATCGTCGCGAAAGGCGCGACCGTCTCCAGGTGAAATGCATCCATAGCCCCGACGCCCTGGAACACGGTTCGCAGGAAAGAAAGAACGCCGATCTCCCTGCTGAACATTTCGGCGGCACGGTTCTCCATCTCCTGCTTCGGCTCCCCGGAGACTGTGAAAACCTCCCGCAGCATCTCGAGAAAAACCCCCGGCCACACGGAAAGAAGCTGGGGGTTCTCCTTCAAATATCCCGGAAAACCCGCGAACTTCTTCAGATCCTTCAGGACAAAGCTCTCCTCCAGGCGCTCCCGGTAGGATTTCATGACATCCGCGGAGGTGTCACCCTTCGCCACCGCCTCGGCAGCCGTCTCCCCGGCAGCCATGCCGGAGGCCACGGCAAGGTTGATCCCCTCATGATACGGGGAGACGTTCACTAGCCCGGCGGCGTCCCCCACCACCAGGATCCCGTCGGCAAACAGGCGGCCCATACGGTTGTAGCCGCCTTCGGGGATCATATGGGCAGAGTACTCCACCGTCTCGCCCGACTTCAACAGGGGCCGGATGGAAGGGTGGGACTTGAAACCCTCGAGCAGGTCGTTGGGACTCAACCCGCTTTTCGCCAGATCCGCCACGGAAACAGCCACACCAACGGAAAGGGATTCCCGGTTGGTGTAGATGAAGCCTGACCCGAACATCCCGGCCACCGCTTCACCGTAATATTCCCGTCCTTCCCCCTCCGCATCCTCGAGACAGAAACGGTCCTGTATGACCTCCTCCGGGAGGGCGATGACCTCCTTGACAGCCACTGCCATTTCGTTTGAAAGCATTTTGGGCCGGAACCCTTCTTTTTCCGCGATGAGAGCGTTGGCGCCCTCGGCGAGGATGACCACCTCGGAAAAAAGTTCTCCCTCGCCGCTGTCGGCGCCCTCGTCCACCCTGGTTTTTACCCCGGTAACCCGGCCCCTGGCATCGCGGAGCAGTCCCTCCACGACGACTCCGTTGAAAATTTCCACTCCTGCCTCCTCCGCCTTTTTCGAGAGCCAGCGGTCGAAGGGAGCCCGCAGCACCGTGAAGGAGCCGTTATAGGGCGGATCCGCGAAAGCCCCACAGCGGAAAGACAGATCCGCGGAAGATCCTTCGGAGAGGATGGAGAAGGAACGACGGGCAACGGGCCGCTCCAGGGGGGCGTCGGCCTGACGGAATCCGGGGATCAGCCGCTCCAGAGGCGGGGTGAAGAGGATACCTCCGATGACGTTCTTTGCCCCTGAGAAGTTGCCCCGCTCCAGCAGAAGAACTTCGGCTCCAGCTGCCGCCGCCGCCATGGACGCGGCCAGACCGGCGGGCCCGCCGCCTACAACTACAACCTGAACCTTCTCTTCCCGCATGCTCCCTCCAAAAAACGGTTGTCAAGATCATGAACGGCTGAAGCTTTCAATGCAGGGGGCCGCGGGCCCCCCGATCATATTGATCAATTGTTTTCTTGGTTATCCTGTGCTAGGAAAAGAGCGTTCAAAACCGACACAGCGTCATTCCGGTCCATTTCCCAGGGACGATGAACATATCGACGAGGGAGGTTGGGATGGGACAATGCCCATTACTTGATGAGTGCCTATTCTTTAATAAAATATTAAAGAACACTCCCGCCGCGGTGGAAATGATGAAAACCATTTATTGCCTGGGCGACTATCAGACCTGTGCCCGTTACATGGTCGCCGAAGCTCTCTGCAGGGAAGCGGTCCCGGAAGACATGTTCCCCATCCAGAAGGAGAGGGCGGAGGAAATCATCACCGCCGACCGGTAGCCTGGCGGAGAAACCCGCACAGCCCCCTTGACTCAGGAACGGGAGGCTATGAATTCCATGACAACGTTGACAACCTTATCAAGGGGAACTTTCTCTTCCAGTCCCGACGCCCGTTCCTTCAGTTCCGCGACACCGTCCTTCACGCCGCGGCCGCCCACGGTGACGCGCATGGGAAGGCCGATCAGGTCCGCGTCGTTGAATTTCACGCCGGGGCGCTCCTCCCGGTCGTCGAAAAGGACCTCCACACCCCCGGCGATGAGTTCTTCATAGATCCCTTCCGCCACGGAGTGGATCTCCTCCTTGCCCGGGTCCAGGGACAAAAGGGCCACCGTAAAAGGGGCGATGGGCACGGGCCAGATGATCCCCTTGTCGTCGTGGTTCTGCTCGATGGCGGCCGCAGCCGTCCTGCCCACGCCGATGCCGTAGCATCCCATCTCGATGACCTTCTCATCCCCGCTCTCGTCCAGGTAATGGGCCTTCATGGACTCGCTGTACCTGGTGCCAAGGTAGAAGATGTGCCCCACCTCGATACCGCGCAGGAAGGTCAGTTCCCCGCCACAGCGGGGGCACGGGTCCCCCTGGACAGCCTCTCTCAGGTCCGCGAACGCCTCGACCTTGAAATCGGCCAGGTCCACGCCCGTCGTGTGGACATCCTTCGCGTTCCCGCCGGTGACGAACCCCGACATGGCAGCGACACTGTTGTCCGCGAAAAGGGGAATGGCCAGGCCGACCGGACCGGCGAATCCCACGGGGGCGCCCGTAACCTTCTCCACCACCTCCGGCTCTGCCAGCTCCAGGGTCTCGTCCTCCACAAGGCGACGGACCTTGACCGGGTTGACCTCGTGGTCACCCCGCACCAGGACACCGACCGTTCCCTTGTCGCCGCTCATGACGATGGTTTTGACCAGTTTCCCGGGAGTAATCCCCAGGAAGCGGGTAACCTCTTCCACCGATTTTTGTCCCGGTGTGGAAACATCCTTCCGTTTCTCCCCGCTGCCGTTTCTTTCAACGGCAGCATCAGCCGGAGATTCCCCGGCAGGGGAAGCGACGGCGGCCATTTCCAGGTTGGCGGCATAATCGCAACCCCGGCAGCTGACCACGCTGTCCTCCCCGGTGTCGGCGAGGACCATGAACTCGTGGGAAAGGCTTCCGCCGATCTTGCCGGTGTCCGCCTCCACGTCCCGGAACTTCAGGCCGCACCTCCGGAAGATGGCCGTGTACGCCTCGTGCATGGCCTGGTAGCTTTTCTCGGCCCCGGCCTTGTCCCGGTCGAAGGAATAGGCGTCTTTCATGGAAAACTCCCGGCCCCTCATGAGTCCGAACCGCGGGCGCACCTCGTCACGGAACTTGGTCTGGATCTGGTACAGGTTCCGGGGCAACTGCCGGTAGGAGCGGATCTCCCGTCTCACCAGGTCGGTGAAGATCTCCTCATGGGTGGGCCCGTAACAGAAATCCCTTCCGTTGCGGTCCCGGATGCGCAGGAGCTCCTTCCCGTAGAAATCCCACCGGCCTGTCTCCTGCCACAGCTCAGCGGGGAGGATGCTTGGCATGAACAGCTCGTGGGCGCCCGCTCTGTCCATCTCCTCGCGGATGATCCTCTCGACCTTGCGGATCACCCTCAGGCCGAGGGGCAGGATGTCGTAGATCCCGGCCGCTATGCGCCGGACCATGCCGGCCCGCAGCATGAGCTGGTGGCTGACGACTTCCGCATCTGCAGGAACTTCTCGCAGAGTGGGAAGAAAATATCTTGAATAGCGCATGGGGGCTCCTGTTATTCAGTATCCGGTTTCAAGTGTCTGGTTCCTGGTCAGCGAGGATACATATTTCAGTCGCCTTGGGCAAGGGGGGGGGAGGCGCGGGGCCTGTGAAAGCGGCCAGGGCGGTCTCGCCACGGAGTTATCACGCCTTCGGCGTGTCAGGCCGATAGCACGAAAAAAACCGGGAATCCAGGGTTAGTCAAGCACCGCCACAGCCTCCCGTAAAGATAGCACCATGTCCGAAAAACGGACGGGCTGTTCCCCACGGATTTTACGTAGAAAGCGTTCATCAGCGGTCGCAAAACGCCAACCTCGCTCTAAAGCCAGCTCCAGATAGACACAGTCATAGGCTGGATGATCAAGCAGCACAGCGAGGCTGGTTGCAGAACTGAGCAAGTGCCGTGTAGGGAGGATTTCGAGGTCCGCCTGTTCCAGGATACGCGCGCCGATCAGAGCCTCATCCTCGGAGAGTTCCTCTCGTTGCACCTTTTTCCAGAGTATATTGGCGCATTCCGCAATCAGAAGGTCCGGCGCGGACAATCTGGCCTTATCGAGAACGGTGAGCGCTTCGGCAGTACCCTCTTCTTCCACAAGCCATTTGATCGCAACGCTTGCATCGATGACAAGATGGTTCACCGCTCGCCGCGGCCTTCACGCATAAGCTCTTCCGACGGCGTGTGTTTACGACCTTTGGTCATTTGGCGAAGTTTCGCCGCAAGTTCACCAAACGCGGGCTCGACCTCGGCGGAGAGAGCCTGCCGCAATATTTCCCGATGTTCAGCCTCGGTCGAACGTCCGTGCCGCGCCGCACGCCGTTTCAGTCGAAGGATGAGCTCATCCTCAAGGTTTCGTACATGCAGATTACCGGGCATCAGTCACTCCTGTGATATGTTTGCTCCCAATGCTCTCATATCCCTCCCCGTTAATCAATATTTTCCTTCGGCCTCGCCTTTGGCGACGGCTGGAGGACGCGGAGAAGATCAAAAGCTGACTCATCACAGAAGGGTACGCAGGGAAAGGCTGGAATCTGGAGGGGAGATCTCTGGCGTATGCCGAAAAAGGCTGAAGGGCACTCACCACCGCACCAGGGCACAGAGGAAGTCGAAGGACCGGGGCAAGGCGCGGTTCCTGTAAAAGCGGTAAAGGCGGCCTCTCGCCCTTCGGCAAGCTCAGGACAGGCAGGGACGCCCGTCTTCGCTTTCAGCTTCCGACTTCGCTCTTCGAGCTACGCCGCGACAAGTCGACGTGACAAGCAGGGAACGCAGAGAAAAGCGGTTGTCATCGCGAACCGTGGTCAGAGTGAAGCGATCCCGATAAAAGCTGTACCGCAAGGGCCCACCGTCATTCCGGAAATCACGCCTTCGCGTGATTATCCGGAATCCAGGATCATTGCGCGTTTTCTGTAATAGCGGTCCGGTCGGCCTCACGGTTTGCACCTCGTTTCTCCCACACACGGAATCGCAACGCTTCCTTACCGGGCGATTCCGTGTCTTCAATGGGGCCGGGGCATCTCTGCCCCGGAACACGGAATTCTCCCGCGGAGCCTGAATTCCGTGTCTGGATCCACAAAATTCATGGACGGCGGAATTTTGTTTCTGGAACAAGAGACGCGATCCATGAAATGGTCCCGTCTTGCCGGTGGACTCTGGAACCATGGACTTCCAGGGTGACACAGGGTTAACGCGGGGTGGGTGGGGGTGAGGAGAAAGGGTGTCTTGCCAGCTCCGGTTGCCATCTTCAACGCCAGGCGCATCAGTTCCGGGTTGGCATTGCTGTTGGCATTGACCAGATGTTCAATAAAACCTTTTCCCGCTTTATCGTTGGGAGCAACTTCGCTTAGCCAGATAGCGGTTTCAACGGCTTCGACCTGACAGAAGAACGGGCGGATATTGTTGAACCGGTGGTGTCGCCAGTGTTGGAGTAGACGTGCTGTTTCTGGAGTGACCTTCCAGTCATTTGGGTTTGGGATTTTACGCCATTGATCCACATGGCGGCGCAAGTTATTGATCATTGAAGTTGGATCATACTTCTGGTCAGCAGTTGAAATCGTCGTGTCTACAAAAAGTTGCTCCTGATCGGCCCTACCTTTGCGCTTTTAGGTTTCGGTATCGGAGTAATAAATTCAGCACTCCGACGACCCTCAATGACCTTCTGGGTCGGCTGACCATGTTCGTCAAGCTCCCAGTGCCGATCAGGATAATCGTAGGGTGAATTCAGAATTGGCTTGTCGAAGAACGGGTTGTCCATTTATCCCTTCCTGCTAATGACGCCACATTTGGGCAAACCTCACCTTCACCTGCTTTTGAGGGTACCACCGTGCCAGTGTGATCAGGTCAAACCTGCGCAAAGACGATGGAACACAAACCTACTTTCTTACTTTTTAATCGTGAAACCGCCCCGAGGCAGAGGGCGGTTTGGATATGTTTTATTGCAAACCCCTCCCCCAGATAAACAAGCAGATTCTACAGGAAAGGGAGCGCCCGGGGCAAGCCGGTGGGATAATCGCTGGCGGGGTAGAATATTTCCGATTTCCCCCTGCGCCACGGCATCCGTCTTCGTTCTTGGGGCGTCGCCAATGGCTTTTGCCGTCGCTCTGCGAGCTTCCCTCTTCGTTATGCCTGGCGCATAACTTCGCCGCGACAAGATGGCGTGACCGGTCCGTCTTCGTCACGCTAATTGCGTGACTGCGCCGCGACAAGATGCCCACACAAGTCGAACTTCACCGTGACAAGTCGGCGTGACTCAAGGGAAAACTTTCCCCCTCACCCCGGCCCTCTCCCGAAAGCCCCTTCCCCTCCTTCTGTCCGTCCCCTGATGGCCACTCGATCCCGCCAACGGTGGGACTCGGGGTCTTAAACATCTCGAAGGAGGGGTTTCTCTCACCCCCACCTCGATCCTCCCCCCTCAAAAATCACTTTCACCCCCACCTCTG
>JARGFV010000089.1 GCA_029210545.1 bacterium | reverse complement strand
GTGAGGAAAGGGAAAACGACGCTTTTCCCTTTCCGTGGAGCGAAAAGTCCCGGATTGGACTTTTTGCGACCCTGTCAGGTCTTGGTCGTTAAACAGCCGGCTGTTAGATATTAGCTCAACAACGCAAAGGAGCGAAAAACGCAATGAACAACATGTTTAAAACCACACTTCTACTGGGCGCCCTGACAGGACTCCTGCTCATGTTCGGCCAGCTGTTCGGCGGCCGGAGCGGGATGATGATCGCCTTCGGGTTCGCCGTGGTCATCAACTTCGGCAGCTACTGGTTCTCCGACCGCATCGTCCTGGCCATGTACAGGGCAAAACCCATTGCGGAGAGCGACGACCCTGAACTATACGGCATCGTCAGGAGCCTGGCGTCGCGCGCGGGCCTGCCCATGCCCCGTGTTTACAGGATCCCCCAGCCCACACCCAACGCCTTCGCCACGGGACGCAACCCGGAAAACGCCGTGGTGGCGGTCACCGACGGGATAAGGCAGCTTCTCACGGCCGAGGAACTCGCGGGGGTCATCGGTCATGAGCTGGCCCACATCGGCCACCGGGACATCCTCATCTCCTCCATCGCCGCCACGCTGGCCGGGGCCATCATGATGCTTGCCAACATGGCCAGGTGGGCCTTCATTTTCGGCGGGGGCAGGGACAGTGACAACAACCCCCTCGGCGCCCTCGCCACGGCTATCCTGGCGCCTATTGCCGCTGTGATCATCCAGATGGCGGTGTCAAGGTCCAGGGAGTACCAGGCAGACTCCACCGGGGCGAAGATCGCCGGCAACCCCCAGGGCCTGGCCTCGGCCCTGGAGAAGCTCACCATGGCATCGAAGAGGATACCCATGGCTTCAAGCCCCGCGACCAGCCACATGTTCATCGTCAAGCCGTTCTCGGGCAAGAGTTTGCTGAGCCTCTTTTCCACCCATCCGCCGGTGGAAAAACGGGTCCAGCGGCTAAGAGAAATAAACAGAGGCTGAGGGAGTAAGGGAGTAACAACTCGGGCGTATACCGCAGAGGCTCTTTAAAGCATTCACCACAGAGGACACAGAGGTCACAGAGAAAAGCTAAACTGGGGGGAAGACTCAGGCGTATGCCGTAGAGGCTCTTTAAATCTTTCACCACGGAGTCACGGAGAAAGGCGGAGAAAACCTGGATTCAGGGGGGAGCGCAGGCAGATACCGCGAATGCTCTGAAAGAGTCTGAACCGCCAAGTACGCTAAGTTACGCAAAGTAAGGTGAAGACTATTGGGTCAAGGTTTGTCATCGCGAGCTACTTCCCGGGCGAAGCGATCCCGGATTTAACCGGGGTGTTAAAGTGTTTCGCAAAATCGGTTATTCAGGTTTTTTCGAGCACAGCTCGAACAGATAAATTTTTCAGGAGCCTTTTTGCGTGGTTATCTTACTGAAAAATTTATGAGGGGAAAGAGGAGAAGGTAAAATGAGTAAGGTTTTTCGTGGTGTGACGGTAGGGATCGTAGCCGTCAGTTTTCTCGTCATCGGGTTGATCGTCGCTTCGAACCTGTCACTGACTCCACAAACGGAAGCGCGATCAGACAGTTTCTGGACCGAGGGCACCGCCAAGGCGCCGGCCGGACAGCCCGGATCTTTCGCGGATCTGGCCGAGGAACTGTCCCCGGCGGTCGTCAACATCAGCACAGCCACCGTGGTCAAGGAAGGGCAGGCCCGGCATCCCTTCGGGAAAGAAGAGGACAGCCCTTTCAGGGAGTTTTTCGGCGACGAGTTCTTAAAGCGGTTTTTCGGTGAGAGGGGCCCTCAGAGGCCTTTTAAACAGCGCAGCCTGGGCTCGGGCTTCATCATCAACGAGGAAGGGTACATCATCACCAATAACCACGTGGTGGCCGAGGCCGACGAAGTGGTAGTGATCCTGGAAGAGGGTGATGAGTACCCGGCCGAGATCCTGGGCACCGACGAGAAGACGGACCTCGCTCTTATCAAGATCGAGCCGAAGAACGGAGGCCTGCCCCTCTGCCGTCTCGGCGATTCGGACAAGGCCCGTGTGGGCGACTGGGTGCTGGCCATCGGGAACCCCTTCGGGCTGGGTCACACGGTAACCGCCGGCATTGTCAGCGCCAAGGGGCGTGAACTCGGCGCCGGCGCCTACGACGACTTCATCCAGACCGATGCCGCCATCAATCCCGGCAACAGCGGAGGACCCCTGTTCGATACGGCGGGCAACGTGGTCGGGATCAACAGCATCATCTACAGCCGTACCGGGGGCAACCAGGGGATCGGGTTCGCTATCCCCATCAACCTGGCCAAGGCCATCGTCTCCCAGCTCAAGGAGAAGGGCGAAGTGACCCGTGCCTGGCTGGGCGTGCTCATCCAGCAGATCACCCCCGACATGCAGGAGGCCCTGGGCCTGTCCGAACGTAAAGGCGCCCTCGTGGCCGATGTGGTCCAGGATGGTCCGGCGGCCAAAGCCGGTATCCAAAGGGGCGACGTCATCGTGCGGTTCAACGGTGAAGTTGTGGAAAGCCAGCACCAGCTGCCCACCATGGTGGCATACCTGCAGGTGGGGACCGGTGTCGAAGTGGTGGCCCTGCGCGACGGCAAGGAGAAGAAGTTCACCGTGACCCTGGAGGAGATGACCGACGAGGCGACCCCGGTCGGATCTTTTGGGGAAGATAAGGAGATGAAGGGTGAACTGGGCCTGACAGTCCAGAACATCACTCCCGAGATCGCCGAGCGCCTTGACCTGGGCACCTCCCGGGGAGTTCTCGTCTCCGGTGTGGAACCGGGGAGCCCGGCCGCTGAAGCGGGTCTTGCCCGCGGCGACGTGATCCTGGAGGTGGACCGCCAGGAGGTCAGTGATGTCGCGGCACTGTCGAGTGTCCTGGAGAAGAGTAAGGACAAGGCGTCCGTGCTGTTTCTGGTAAACAGGGGGGGGAGGACAATTTTCATAGCAGTAAAACGGTGAAAATTGATGGACTCGCAAAAAGTCTCGCCTGGACTTTTTGCGACTCTATCAAAATTGTCTGGTGTCTGGATAAGCTCATACTAAAAGCTGCGCGGGCCTTGTGCCCGCGCTGGTTTTTTCTGTCATCGCGAGCGATGACCTGGACGAATCGATCTCGGTGATTGGTCGCAGAACCTGAGACTGCTTCACGCGTGGTCGGTTCGCAGTGACATGCAGGGGTATTTCGAAAAACTCATCGCAACGTGTCGGTAAAGTCCGACACGTTGCTAGCCCGGACTATTCACGAGGTTCTTTTCCGTTCCGGCGGCGTTGCTGAGTCGTTCGCTTGTGCGGAATACTAAAGTATGCCTCCGCGCTCACTCCTCAGTCGCCTTGCCGGAACGAAAAACTCCTCTCGTGACTATGTCCGCTCAACCCCGCCTGATTCATGATGCTTATAGTGCCATTCCCATTTATCTTTAATTGCCAAACAGTTAGCGGACATCTCATTTGCATCATGAATAATGCGGGCTAGACCCCGGACCCCGGACCCTGTATTCTATCCGGGGCCGATAAAGGAGTCGTCATGGAGCGAAAAATCTTCGACGTCACAATGAGCATCAGGGAGAAGATGATCTCCTGGCCGGGCGACGGCCCGGTCCACGTTCAGAGGATCAAATCGATGATCGACGGGGACCGGCTCAACCTGTCCCGGCTGGACATGAGCGCTCATACCGGGACACACATCGACGCCCCCGTGCACTTCCTCGAGGCCGGGACGGGTATCGACACGGTAAGCCTGGACCTTCTCATGGGGCCTGCCGTCCTCGTCCACCTTCCGGGCGTCAAGGAGATCGGCGCTTATCAGCTGAAAAACGCCGGTATCCCCGCGGGGACCGAACGGCTCCTCCTGAAGACCGACAACAGCGCCCTCCTCGACAAAGGGACCTTCGATGAGAAGTTCACCTTCCTGACCCTGGACGGGGCACGGTACCTGGTGGATAAACACGTACGCCTGGTGGGGATCGACTACCTGTCCGTCGCACAGTACGGGATGGGCGACGGCGTGCACCAGGAGCTGCTCAGGGAGGAGATCGTGATCATCGAAGGACTGGATCTGCGGGAGGTGGTTCCGGGTATCTACCAGATGACGGCATTGCCGCTGAAGATCGCCGGCTGCGACGGAGCGCCGGCAAGAGTCATTTTGACGACATGAAATGTCAAAATGACTCGAGGGAGAAGGGAAAAGGGAAGAGGGAGTAGAGGGAGTAGAGGGAGTAAACTCCTCCCTCCTGCCTGTTTTTCCCTGTCTCCCATTGACACCCAGCACGCACTGGCTTAGAAAATGCGGAAGTTTGTTGTTCGGGAATCTGGAATATAAAATTGGTTATGAAGGAAGAAGGAAGACAGGGCATATGTTTTGATTGAGATTTTATTCCACCTTCCTCCTTCCACCTTCTACCTTCCCATGGCTTATAAAACACACAACTGCTCCACGTAACCACGGAGGCATCATTGATCGCTGATCTCACCATCATCCCACAACTCGCCACTGCCCAGGTGGGCCGCGAGGTGGAACTTGGCGTCCTTTCCATGATCCTCAGGGCCGGGCCTGTGGTCCAGCTGGTCCTCATCCTGCTGCTTCTCATGTCGGTCATGACCTGGGCCATCATCTTCTACAAGTGGAGGATGTTCCGGCAGGCAGAGACGGAAAACCGGCGGTTCCACAACCTGTTTTTACACCAGCAGCGCCTGAGCACGATACACGAAGGGGCAGAGGAGATGACTTTCTCCCCGGTGGCTTCCATCTTCAGGGCCGGATATATCGAACTGGTCCGGGTATCCCGGATGCGCCAGCAGCAGACGGCCAACGACGTTCCGGAGGAACCGGGCGGGCTCATCAAGGAGGTGGAAGGCCTTGACAACATCAAACGGGCCCTGTCCAAGGCGGCGGAGACCGAACTGACCAGGCTGGAAAGGGCACTCCCTTTTCTGGCCACTACAGGCAGCACGGCTCCCTTTATCGGTCTTTTCGGAACAGTCTGGGGAATAATGAACGCTTTCAGGAGTATAGGGTTGGCGGGGAGTGCGAGCCTTCTCTCGGTCGCTCCCGGGATCTCAGAGGCCCTGGTAGCGACGGCCGGCGGTCTTGCGGCAGCTATACCCGCTGTGGTCGGTTATAACTATTTCATCCAGAAGATCCGTATCCTGGACAATGATATGAGCACCTTTACAGCAGAATTTCTCAACATCATCGAGCGTCATTTCAGGAGGAAAAGCTGATGGCCATGAGAAGGGGTGGTGAAAGGCGGATCATGTCGGATATCAACGTGACTCCCCTGGTGGACGTCATGCTGGTGCTGCTCATCGTTTTCATGGTCACAGCTCCCATGCTGCAGTCGGGGATCGACGTCCAGCTTCCCACGGCCGGTACCGCCCCCCTTGAGAAAGGGGAGAGGGCCGTGACCATTTCCATTGACCGCAGCGGGCAGATCCACCTCAACAAGCACAGCTTCACCCTCGCCGAGTTCAGGCGCCGGGCACCGGTCCTTTTTTCCGAGCTCGGCGGCCGGCCGGTGTACCTCAGGGGTGATTCCAGGATCTCCTACGGCACCATCGTCGCCGCCATGTCGGTGCTGAAAGGGGCCGGTGTGGAGAGGATCGGGCTGGTGACGGAGCCCGATCAGCTCTAGAAGCGGTGACGGACTGAAAGTGACGGCACACACTCTTCCATCAGGTCAGGGACACCACTTCAGGGAACGTGAGTTCAAGCGGTCGTTCCTCGTATCCGTGGGGATCCACATTGTCATCCTCGTCGCTGCCGGCAGTGTGACCCTTTTCCGGATGACCGGAACCACCTACTCTCCAACCTACACCGTGGACCTCGTCACATTGCCTCCATCCCCGGCGTCCAGACCGGCGGCTGAAGCGCCTCAAAGGAGCCCGGCAAGAACCACTGCCGTCGAGGCCCAGGAAAGGAAGCCGGACCGGACGGTGGCTCCCGCAAAGGAGCCTCCCACCCCCGACCATGCGCTGGAGGAGATCCGTCCGGCGGGGGGGGATGAGGCCGCCCGCCTCGAGCGCCGCAGGCGGATCGTGGAACTCGAGCAGGAGGCCCGCCGCCTTTACGAGTCCTATGCCTCCGACCCTGCCGATCGGGCCGGGAAGGCCGCCAGGCCTGATGAGGCCGAACCTGAAACGGGGACAGCAGGTAAACAGGTGATAACGGGAGGAGGGGGACAGGCATCGGACCTGAGGTTCCGTGCCTACTACGACCAGATATGGGCCCAGATAAGAGCCTCCTGGGTACTGCCGGAGGGAGTGACCGCCGGGGCCAGCCTCCTCACCGTTGTGGGTATCCGGATCTCCCCCATGGGAGACATCCAGCAGTACTGGGTCGAGAAGAAATCGGGTAATCCTTATTACGATCAGTCCGCCATCCGGGCCATCATGAAAAAACCTTTGCCGCCCCTGCCGGAAAATTTGGCGGACGGGTCCCTGGAGGTGGGGGTGAATTTCCGCTATCCGGAATAGGGCAGGGCAGCGGAGCTGCCCTGTTTACAGTTTACAGTTTACGGTTTACAGTTTCAGGTCGTTTGAGATCCGGAATTCACAATGTTCCATCAGTAGGACAGACACCGAAACCGGTCTGCCATGCCTGTTTGTCAAGGCTAAGCTTTAGTCCAGGTGGAAACTCTCGGCGAAGGCGGGATATTTTTACTACACGAGCACGGCAAGGGAATTAACTGATGCTATCCGTTTCAAAGGAATCGTTCACCGGAATACTGATTGTATCCCTTTCAATCCTGGTCACTTCACATATATTTTTGCCCCGTGATGTGTGGGCAAAAATATATCTGGACATCAACGCTCCGGCCACGAGGAGGATGCCCATTGCGGTGCAGACCGCCATCCCCCTTGAGGGGTCAGAGCCCATCCCTCTCATCGCCAGGGAAGTCGGTGAGGTTCTTTCCGGGGACCTGGAGTTCTCCGGCGTTTTCCGGGTGCTCGATCCCGTTCTCTTCATGGAGGACCTGGGATCGACCGGCATCGCTTCCGGTGAGTTCGCTTTCGACGATTGGGAACTCATCAACGCCGAAGCCCTCGTCAAAACGGGATATCTGCTTCGTCCGGACGGCGACATCGAACTGGAACTCCATCTTTACGACGTCTTCCAGAGGAAGGAGGTCGTTGCCAAGCGGTGGAAAGGAACTCCGGTCCAGGTCCGCAACATGGCCCACATGTTCTCCAACGAGGTCATGAAGCAGGTCACCGGGGAAGAGGGGATCTTCCTGAGCAAGGTGCTGTTCGTCCAGTCCGGGGGGAAGGGCAAGGAGATCTACTCCATGGACTATGACGGGGCCCAGGTCAAAAAGGTCACCCGCAACGGGTCCATCAACCTTTCCCCGGAATGGTGGCCCGACGCTCAGGGTCTTATCTACACTTCATACAAGCACAGCGATCCCAACCTATATTCCCTCTCCCTGAAGGGGAAGGAGGAGAGGATCTCGGGCGGTGAGGGGGTGGATGTGGGGGCGGAGTTCTCCCCTGACGGCAGGCGCCTCGCCTTCATGAAAAATGTGGACGGAAACCCCGACATTTACGTCACGGACGACCGGGGCAAAAGCCTGACGCGGCTGACGTGGCTTAAAAGTGTGGAGGCCTCGCCGACATGGTCCCCCGACGGCGAGCGCATCGCCTTCGTTTCGGACAGGTACGGGAAGCCGCAGATCTTCGTCATGAACGCGGACGGCTCAGGGGTCCAGCGACTCACCTTCGAGGGCATCTACGACACCTCCCCGGCGTGGTCTCCCAGAGGCGACCTCATCGCCTACACGACCCGGATCGGGGGAAAGTTCGGCATCGCCCTCGTCAACCCCGACACGCTGGAGTACAGGGCCCTGGTGGGGGAGGCCGGTAACAGCGAGGACCCGGCCTGGAGCCCTGACGGGAGACATGTCGTTTTCACCTCTGACCGCACCGGCGAGTACCAGATATACATGGTGGACAGGGACGGCCGCAGGCAGATCCGGGTGACTTCCGGTCCCGGGGACAAGACCCAGCCTGCGTGGGGGGAGTAGGGAGGTGCACTGGTGCACCGGTGCACATGTGCACTTGCGAAAATTGCTGCAACAGCTTCCTTTACAACGGGCTGGGGAATACGGTATATATCTAGAATATCCTTAGGATGGTGGATGGTTCACAAAGCCAAGGTTTCCGGCTTTTGCACGGCGGGTGCGGGTTCCCAATTTAACAGACGATAATCAGGAGGTGGACAGTGATCCGAGGAAGGAAAAGTACCCTTATAATCGTTCTCATGGCCCTTGTTTTTGCGTTGTCCCTGGTCAATTGCGCCAAGAAACCGGCCCAGCCGGGTCCCACGGCTCAGGTATCCGAGCCGGCCGCTAAACCGGTGGAACAGCCCAAGGTCGAGGCGTACACGCCTCCTCCTGTTGAGCAGCCGAAACCGGAACCTGCCAAGGTGGTGCCTCCTCCTCCCCCGGTCCCGGCTTTCAACGTTTCCGACCTGGTGGACGTTTTCTATGCCTTCGACAAATCGGAGCTGACCTCCCAGTCGCGTGACACGCTGGCCGCCGACGCCAAGCTCCTCAAGAACGCAGCCAACGTGAAGATCGTTATCGAGGGGCATTGTGACGAGCGCGGCACCAACGAGTACAACCTGGGTCTCGGAGAGAGACGGGCCAACGCCGCCAAGGACTACCTCGTGTCCCTGGGCATCTCCGCGTCGAGGATCAAGACCATCAGCTACGGCGAAGAGAAGCCTTTTGCCTCCGGTCACAACGAGGACGCCTGGAAGCAGAACCGCCGGGCCCACTTCGGTCTCCAGTAACGGTTCGACGGAGATGGGAAGGCTCCTTTCCCGCTTCGCGGTCCTTTCAGTTCTGGTCCTGACCACAGGCTGCGCCACAGCTGTGGACCTGGATTCGGTCAATGGGCAGCTCAAGGATCACGGCACCAGGATCGGTGTGCTGGAGAGAGCCCAGGCAGCCCGGAAGGCCGAGGACCAGTCCAGATTCGGTGAGAAGCTCCAGGGGCTCGAAGATGAGGTGGAAACCCTCCGCAAGGATTTCGCCGACTCGCGGTGGACGGTTAACGAACTTGGCGAAAAGGTCGAATCGTTCAAGGCCTATATGGACGAGGTGGAACAGTTCATGGCCCAGTACCGCAAGAAGGGGGGCGAGATCGACAAGGCCCTCGAGGATATAACGAACCGCCTCGAAGCGGACGTCCGCGTCCTGGCCGACAAGCTGAAGAAGATGCTGGAAAACAGCCCATAATAGCCGGACATAAACGGCATAGCCGGAAAAAACAATATACGGTGGCCCGCAAGGGCCCCTGGTTTTTTTTGGTGCGCCCGGCAGGGCGAACCCATCTTTGAAGTGAGATCACTTCGCATAGGTAGCAGTTCGCGATGACATCGTTGAGTGTTGACACCTCTTCCCCCGGTGTCTACCCTTTGGTCCCCCTCACTCCCTTTGCTTCCCCCCATTGGACGTTGGACCGATCTTCCCTATCGCCTATCGCCCATTGCCGCCGGAATTGCGAATGTGTTGAAAAACCTGCCCGCCTTTGTTATAATGCAGAATATTCTGCTGTAATCGGGGTGGTGGCATGATCAGGATCGACCAGATCGTCAAGGGAAGAACCAGAGACCTGACTTCTACCCAGCGTAATGTCCTCGACTTCATTCTCAAACACCCTGAAGACGCCGCCTTCTACACTGCTACCGAACTGGCCGCCAAGCTCGAGGTGAGCGATACCACCATCGTCCGCCTGGCCCAGGCTCTCGGCTACAAGGGGTATCCCCACCTGAAGCGAAAGCTCAGGGAGTTCGTCCAGCCCAGGGTCACCACTGTCCAGCGGCTGGGCGAAACGGTGCGCAGGGTCGAATCGATTGCCGATGTCCTCAACAGTGTCATGGCGCGAGATCTCAACAACCTGAAAATGACCATGGAAGAGACCGACCCCGCCCTTTTCACCGCGGTTGTCCATGAGATGGACAAGGCGAAGCGGATCTTCATCATCGCCCTGCGTTCGACCCATTGCCTTGGAGTCTTCATGGCCAGCGCCCTGAAATTTCTGGGCCGTGACGTGGTCCTGCTGACCCCGGGCATCGGAGAGATGCCGGACCAGATGAGGGACCTCGGGGAAAAGGACCTTGTCATCGGTTTCGCATTTCCGAGGTACACCAGGGTGACTGTGGAAGTGCTCAGGGAAGCGAGGGAAAGGGGTGCCAGGGTCGTGGCTGTCACCGACGGTGAGCTTTCACCCCTGAACCGGTTCGCCCATCACAGCCTGACGGCCGCGTACGAGCTCGACTCCCACGTGGAGTCCTTTACCGCTGCACTCAGCCTGGTCAACGCCCAGGTGACGGCGCTGGCGTTCGAAAGCAGGGCAGACACCCTGAACATCCTCAACGACATGGAGGACGCCTGGGAAAAGCAGAATGTCTACTGGAAGGGCTGATCCATGCTATCTTTGATAGAGTCGCAAAAAGTCCAGGCGGGACTTTTCCTGGCTCCTTAATGTTCTGGGGAAAGGGAAAAGCGTCGTTTTCCCTTTC
>JARGFV010000088.1 GCA_029210545.1 bacterium | reverse complement strand
TTCCCTTTCCTTACAAATCAATGACTTACGGTGTGAGTCATTGATTTGGGCGCCCCGCGCGGGGCGCGTTGATGGACCTTTTGCGAGTCCATCAACCAAGATTTTAGGGACAAGTTCACGGTCTACGGTCTACGGTTCACGGTTAATTAAAATCCAGGACGGAATATGGAATATGGAATATGGAATCTGAAATTGCTATAAAGGTGTCATGAATTTTAAAAACACCATATCTTTTATCGGCGGAGGCAACATGGCCGAGGCCCTTGCGGGGGGGATCGTAAGGGCAGGTATCGTCCCGGCAGGCTCCATCATGATCTCGGACCCCCTGGTCCCGCGGTGCGAATACCTGAAAAACACCTACGGCTTCGAGGTGACTTCCGGGAACAGGCAGGCGGCGGTGGCCGGCGGGACCATTTTCCTTGCCGTCAAACCCCAGGTCATGCAAGGGATCCTCGATGAGATCTCGGGCACACTGCGCGAAGGAGCGCTGGTGATCTCCATCGCGGCAGGTATCACGATCTCCTTCCTCGAAGGAAACCTTCCCGGGGCCCGGGTTATCCGCTCCATGCCCAACACCCCGGCCCTGGTGGGAGCCGGTGCGACGGTCATTTCACCCGGAAGCCATGTCCACGCCGACATGACCCGCTGGGCGGTGGAGCTTTTTCACGCGGTGGGAAGCTGCCACGTTTTGCCGGAAGAACTTATGGATGCCGTGACCGGCCTTTCCGGCAGCGGGCCGGCTTACATCTTCAGAATGGCCGAGGCTCTCACCGAAGCCGGCGTTGCCGCGGGAATCCCTGTCGAACAATCGGGAGAACTTGTCAGGCAGACCATCCTGGGCGCGGCCCGGATGATGGTGGAGACGGGCCAAACGCCCACCCGCCTCAGGGAAATGGTCACCTCCCCGGGAGGGACGACGGAAGCAGGGCTTGCGGAGTTGGGAAAAGCGGGGTTTGTCGAGGCTGTCGTTGAGGCAGTGCTGGCGGCGGCGAAGCGGGCCGGGGAGCTCGGGCAAGGATAGCCCCCGCTTTTCCCCATGACACGGCGGCACGGCGAAGGGGGGACACGGGGTGAAAAAGAAGTGACGTATCGGGGTAACGGGGTATGGGAGTATGGGAGAGGAAGGGCCTTGCCCAGGATATCTGGCAATGGATCAGTGTAACGGGGTAACGGTGTATCTGAGAAGAAGCCTCGGGTTTTCACCCCGAAACCCCGTTACTCCGACACGCCGATACCCGAAGGTCCGGAAAGAAGCCAGCTGCGCAAGATTTCATAGTCCCCCGGATCCACAAAACTACCTTTCAGAAATACCAGCGACCCTCCACCGGTATCGATGAGGAGGTGGCTGCCGGCTGGCCGTACGCTACCCGGCTCGGGCCGCGCGAACTCCTCCGTCCCGTGCTCGCTGGTGACCACCATCCTGTCATCGAACAGCTGGATCTCCTGAGGGACGAGGAGCGTCTCGTTGTTGCCCCCGTAGGTGTGGAGGAGGAACATTCCCTGCGACACGCCCCAGTAAAGTCCGGCCACGGCCACGGCCCATATAACCCCTTTGAGGTAGTTGCCGTCCATGGTGTGGCCGATAAGAACAAGCCCCGCAAGGCCGGGCAGGGCGATACGGCGAAGGGGCCGCCGGGAGGCTGTGATGCGGATGACCTCGTAAAGGTCCCTGCGGGTGAGTTGGAATTTCAGTTTTTTCACATTCATTACTTTTTGGAACGGGCATGGTCCGGTTCTCTGCTGCTTGCCAAGCGACAGTTCCTGGCGGGCCAGCGAGTGGAAAGACCGCCAAGCTAAGCTAAGCTCAGACCAGTCCCCGTGTCTCCGTGTCTACTCACACTCAGCCCCGCTCACCGAAAATGGCGGTGCCGATGCGCACGATAGTGGCGCCCTCCTCGATGGCGACCTCGAAATCCCCGGTCATCCCCATGGAAAGCTCACGAAGGGACTCGGCAGGGAACCCCTGCCCCACCAGGTCGTCTCTGAGTTCACGAAGGGCTCTGAAAAAGGGGCGGGCGCTTTCCGGGTCCGGATCCCACGGGGGCATCGTCATGAGCCCTGCGGGCTCGGCTCCTTCTTCCTCCATGAGAACCGTGAGGATCTGAGCTGTTTCGATGGGGTCGCACCCGGACTTGACCTCTTCGCCGGAAACGCTGACCTGGACCAGAGCCTTGCAGATCTTCCCGCGGTCACTATAGCGCCGGGCGACTTCCCGGGCCAGTTGAACCGAATCGATGGAGTGGATCCACTGGAAAAGATCGGGACAATATTTTACCTTGTTGCTCTGAAGGTGCCCGACGAGGTGCCATGAGAGCCCTTCCGGTGCATTGGGGATCTTCTCCCTGGCTTCCTGGATCCGGTTCTCCCCGAAATGCAGCTGCCCGGCCGCAACCGCCTCGTGCACCAGTTCCACGGGCATGGTCTTGCTGACGGCAAGGACCAGGATGTCCGTGGGGCTTCTTCCGGCAGCGGCTGCCGCCTTGTTGACCCGGTCGTGAATGGATCGGAGGCTTAATGCGATATCGCTCATGTTGACTTTAAAAATCCACTATCGGTCCTTGAAGGGATATTAGTGTGAGCTTTCATGGGAGCTGAAATACCCTTCTAACCGCTCCACGCAGCTGGCGGCCTCCTTGCTTATTTCAGTGTCAGGCCTCATTTCAGCGGCTTTGCCATAGGCCTCTTTGGATTTAACGAACTTCTGGAGACAATCGTAATCCCAGACCTTACCCAGCATGAAGTATGCATCCGGCACAAGATTTCCATCGGGATCCATTTCCACGACCTGCAGGAAATGTCCGGCGGCGGATTTCAGCTCGGTCACCTGGGAAGGGGCGATATCCTTGAACTTGACTTTACCGTCCACCCGGTTTGCGTTTATAAACGCAAAGGCCTTTTCGTAAAGGACCCGGCCCAGAAGAAAATGAACCCGTGCTTTCTCCCCGTTTCCTGATTCCTCTTCGAGCATAGGCTCGAGCATGGCTACAGCCTGTTCATACTCCTTCTTTTCCAGGAGTGTTTCAGCTTCACCGAGCTGGAAGCTGTTATCGGCAGCAAGCGAATAAAAAGGCATGCCGATCACAAATGAAAGGGCTACTGAGATCATTGTACAGGTGGTCACATTACGAATTTTCATCATGGATGGTCTCCCTGTCAAAAAAAAAGGGGCTGCCCCTGCAGCCCCCTCGTTCCTGAATGGCGGGGTCGACGGGACTCGAACCCGCGGCCTCCGGCGTGACAGGCCGGCGTTATAACCAGCTTAACTACGACCCCTGATGTGCTCTATGTCAAAAAACATTTCTGCTGGTGGTGGGCGGTACAAGGCTCGAACTTGTGACCCCCGGCTTGTAAGGCCGATGCTCTCCCAACTGAGCTAACCGCCCAACGAGGGGATACTTATAATCTTCTCGCGCCCCCCTGTCAACTATCTAAAAGTGATAAGGGTCGTAAAAAGTCCAAGCGGAACTTTTCCTGGCTCATTGATGTCCTGGGGAAACGGAAAAGCGTGGTTTTCCCTTTCCTTACAAATCAATGACTTACGGGGTGAGCCATTGATTTAGGCGCCCCGCGCGGGGCGCGTTGATGACTTTTTGCGAAGTCATCAAAAGTATACGGTTCACGGTATACGGTTCACCAGCCTTCGTTAAAGCTACGGCAGGCAGGCGGTTCACTGTTCACTGTTCACTGTAAACCGTAAACTCTAATGCGTCTGCACCAGCCCGTTATCGGCCTGGATTGGAGGCCCGTTTTCATCGCCTCTGGGGCGAAGCGGAGGGATGGGCAGTTCCTCCTTGGTTTCCCGGAGGGCCAGCGCGAGAACCTCGTCCATGCTCTCCACGTGATGGATGGTCAGCCCCTTGAGGATCTCCCTGGGAACATCCTTGAGATCGATCTCGTTCTCCCTGGGTATGATCACGGCACAAACGCCTCCCCTGTTGGCGGCAAGGAGCTTCTCCTTGAGCCCGCCGATCTTCAGAACACGGCCCCTGAGGGTGATCTCACCCGTCATGGCGATGTCATGCCGGACCGGCCTCCCCGTGAGCGCTGAAGCGAGGGACGTAGCCAGGGTTATGCCGGCCGACGGTCCGTCCTTGGGGATCGCTCCTTCGGGAACGTGGACGTGGGTGTCGACCTTCTGGTAAAAGTCCCGCGGCAGGCCCAGCTCCGCAGCCCTTGACCGGACATAACTCACGGCAGCCCTGGCCGACTCCTGCATCACGTCACCAAGCTTACCTGTAAGGATGAGGTTCCCCTTGCCCTCGAGGATGGTGACCTCGGTCTGCAGGATCTCACCGCCTACTTCAGTCCAGGCCAGGCCGGTGGTGAGCCCGACCCGGTCTTTCTCTTCGATCTCGCTGTGCTTGAACCTGGGGACACCAAGGAACCTGCCCACCATCCTGGGGGTGATGGTGATACGCTTGCTGTTCTCCCTGTCCTTGACCACTTCACGGGCGACCTTACGGCACACCGAGGCGATCTCCCGTTCCAGGTTCCGGACACCGCTTTCCCGGGTGTATCCGCGGATAATCTCGAGGATCCCCTTGTCAGGGAATGCCACGTGCTCAGCTTTCAGGCCGTTGGCCTCCATCTGTTTTTTCACCAGGAACCGTTTGGCGATATTGAGTTTCTCCAACTCGGTATAACCGGCGATACGGATGATCTCCATGCGGTCCCGCAGCGGCCCCGGGATAGGATCCAGGGAGTTTGCTGTCGTGATGAACATGACCTTGGACAGGTCGTAGTCCACCTCCATGTAGTGGTCGGAAAAGGTGCTGTTCTGTTCAGGGTCGAGGACCTCGAGAAGTGCCGACGACGGGTCGCCTCTGAAGTCCATGCTCATCTTGTCCACCTCGTCGAGGAGGAACACCGGGTTCATGCTCTCAGCCCTCTTCATGGACTGGATGATCCGTCCAGGCAAGGCCCCGATGTATGTCCTGCGATGCCCGCGGATCTCGGCCTCGTCTCGCACACCCCCGAGTGAAAGGCGCACAAAGTTGCGTCCAATAGACCTGGCGATCGACTTGGCCAGCGAGGTCTTCCCGACGCCGGGAGGCCCCACGAAGCACAGGATGGGTCCCTTGAGCTGTCCAACCAGCTGGTGGACCGCCAGGTACTCCAGGATCCTCTCCTTGACCTTCTTGAGCCCGTAGTGGTCCTCTTCGAGGATCTTCTCCGCTTCCTGGATGTCCAGTTTGTCCTTGGTATGGTAACTCCACGGCACCGAGATGAGCCAGTCGATGTAGTTGCGTACCACAGTGGCTTCCGCGGCCATGGGAGCCATCATCTTGAGGCGCCGGAGTTCCTTCACAGCCCGGTCGTTGACCTCCTCGGGCATCTTTGCCTTCTTGATCTTCTCCTCGAGTTCCTGGACCTCGGCCTTGGCCTCATCCTTTTCACCAAGCTCCTTCTGGATAGCTCTCATCTGCTCGTTGAGGTAGTACTCCTTCTGGGTACGTTCCATCTGCCGCTTGACCCGGCTGCGGATCTTGCGCTCGATCTGAAGGATCTCGATCTCCGACTCCAGGATGGCCAGGACCGCCTCCAACCGCTCCGCGACGACGACCGTCTCGAGAAGTTCCTGCTTGTCCTCGAGCTTGACCATCAAATGTGCGGCCACAGTGTCGGTGAACTTGCCCGGCTGGTTGATGGTGGAAAGGGTGGCCAGTACCTCCTGGGGGATCTTCTTGTTGAGTTTTGCATAGCGCTCGAAACGTTCGACAATGCTCCGCATCATGGCCTCGAGCTCGGGAGTCAGGGGAAGAACGTAGTCAAGCTCCTCGTAGGTGGCTGCGAAATACTCCTCGGTCAGGGTGTAGTCGGCCAGCCTGACCCTCTTTTGCCCCTCCACTAGGACCTTCACGGTCCCGTCAGGAAGCCGCAGCATCTGCAGGATGGAAGAAAGAGTGCCGATACTGTGGATCTCGTCCGGAGCAGGCTCGTCCAGTTGGGCGTCCTTCTGGGCCACCAGGAGGATGTACTTGTCAGACCCCATGGCCTCTTCCAGTGCCTTGATCGATTTTTCCCGTCCGACGAAGAGGGGGACGATCATGTAGGGGAAAACGACGATATCCCTTAAAGGAAGGACCGGGATGGCATCATTGATCATTGTATTTCCAATGTTTTCGGACATTGCGTATCACACTCCAATCGCCTGCCGGGGCAAAGGCCCGGGTGACAGAGTAATGCTGATGGATGTAACCGGAACCCAGGCAAAGGCGGATCAGGAGACCTTCTTCTCCTTTTTCTCTTCCTCTTCAGCCTCGCCGGATTCGTAGAGCAGGATGGGATCGGACATGGAAGTGACGACATCCTCGTTGATAATGCACTCTTTCACGTTGGGCTGGGAGGGGAGATCGTACATGATGTCGAGCATGACCTCTTCGAGGATGGCCCGCAGTCCTCTCGCGCCTGATTTGCGCTTGACAGCCTCTCTTGACACCGAGACAAGAGATCCTTCGGTGAATTTGAGGCTGGTGTCCTCGAACTCGAAGAACTTCTGGTACTGCTTGACCAGGGCGTTCTTGGGCTTTGTCAGGATCTGGATCAGCGCTTCCTCGTCCAGGTCATGCAGGGTGGCGACCACCGGAACCCGGCCGACGAACTCGGGGATCATTCCATAACGGATGAGATCCTCGGGCTGCATCATTCCCAGTATCTCTCCGATGTCTTTTTCCTTGTCAGACTTGATGTCGGCACCGAAACCGAGGCTCTTGGCTCCGACCCGCTGCCCGATGACGTCGTCCAGGCCCACGAAAGCACCCCCGCAGATGAAAAGGATATTGGTGGTGTCGACAGCGATGAACTCCTGCTGGGGATGTTTCCGGCCTCCCTGGGGCGGAACGTTCGCGATGGTCCCCTCGATGATCTTGAGCAGCGCCTGCTGCACACCCTCACCCGACACATCCCGCGTAATGGATGGGTTATCGCTCTTCCGGGCGATCTTGTCGATCTCGTCGATGTAGACGATCCCCTTTTCGGCACGGCTGACATCGTAGTCGGCGTTCTGGAGAAGACGGAGGATGATGTTCTCCACATCCTCGCCCACGTAGCCGGCTTCGGTCAGGGTGGTGGCGTCGACGATGGCGAAGGGTACGTTGAGGATGCGGGCCAGAGTCTGGGCCAGGAGGGTCTTCCCAGAACCGGTAGGGCCGATGAGAAAGATATTGCTCTTTTGCAGCTCCACGTCGTCCGCGACCGCCTCGATCCGCTTGTAGTGGTTGTAAACCGCAACCGCAAGGACCTTCTTGGCCCGCTCCTGTCCTATGACATACTCGTCCAGGAGAGCCTTGATCTGGTCCGGCTTGAGCAGGCTGGCTGAGACACGCTCGCTCTCTTCGCGGTCCCACTCCTCGGCAATGATATCGGTGCACAGATCAACACACTCGTTACAGATATAAACAGTGGGTCCGGCAATGAGTTTTCGGACCTCATCCTGCGTCTTTCCGCAGAAGGAACACCTGAGGATATTGCCGTCTTTGCCTCTCGCGTCGCTCATAGTGTCTCCAGGATCGGGTCAGTCAACCTCGGATGCAGGCCTTCGATCGATCACCTGATCCACGATACCGTACTCGACGGCCTCGGTGCCTGACATGAAAAAATCCCTGTCTGTGTCGTTTTGGATCCGCTCAAGGTCCTGGCCCGTGCTGTCGGCCAGGATGAGGTTCAGTTCGTTCTTGAGCTTCAGGATCTCCCTGGCGTGGATATCGATGTCCGACGCCTGTCCCGAGAATCCGCCCATCGGCTGGTGTATCATGATCCTCGAGTGGGGGAGGGTAAACCGTTTGCCTTTTGTCCCCGCCGAAAGGATCAGGGCCCCCATGCTGGCCGCCTGCCCGATGCAGATCGTTTCGATTTCCGGTTTAATGTAACGCAGGGTGTCGTATATCGCAAGACCGGCCGATACAGATCCTCCGGGGCTGTTGATGTACAGGTGAATGTCCTTGTCCGGCCCTTCCGCCTCCAGGTAGAGAAGCTGGGCGATGATAAGGTTCGACACGTGGTCGTCAATGGCCGTTCCCATGAAGATGATCCGGTCCTTGAGGAGACGGGAATAGATGTCGTAGGCGCGTTCGCCGCGACCGGATTGTTCGATGACCATGGGGATCAGGTTCATTCTTGGCTCCTTGGTTTTGGTCGCTCATGACACGGGGAGGGGGAGAGTGGGGGACACGGGGAAAGCCACCGCGTCGCCGCGTCGCCGCGTCTCCGCGTCTTACTTTTTCTTTTCCTTTAGCTTTTTCTCTTCTTTCCCCTCTTCCACAGGCTCGACTTCCGTGATTTTGGCCGTCTCCAGGATCTTGTCGAAGACCTTTTCGCGGACGAGGTTGAACCCGATCTCGTTCAAGGTGCCGTTCCCGGCATACTCCTCCATGAGTTCGTCCATATTCTTGCCCATGCGGACGGCACTTTGGCGGACCACCTCGGTGACCTCTTCCTCGCCTGCTTTCATCCCCTCTTTTTCCGCGATCTCGCTGATGATGTAAAGCAGCCTGATCTGCTCGGCAGCGAGGGCCTTGAAGTGGTTTTCGTTGGCCAGGATCATCTCCTGGACCTTTTCATTGGGCAGCCCGGCCCGAACCATTCCCTGGCCGTACTCCTGGATGAGGCGCCTGAGTTCCTGGTCCACGAGGGACGAGGGAACGTCAAAAACGTTGTCCGCCACGAGGCGTCTCACCAGGTTGGCCCTGAGTTCTTTTTCGGAATCGGCCTTTTTATGCTCGATGATGTCCTTCCGGATGGTTTCCTTGAGTTCCTCCAGGTTTTCGAACTTGCCCAGCGTCCTGGCGAACTCGTCATCCACCTCGGGGAGTTTCAGTTCCCTGATCTCCTTGAGGGACACGGTGAAATGAATCAGCTCACCGGCGAGTTCCTCGTTGGCGAAATCCTCCGGGAAGGTCAGGTCAAACTCCCTTGTCCCGCCGGGCTTCATTCCCACGATCTGCTCCTCAAAACCCGGGACCAGCTCGGACTTCCCGATGCGGACAATGTAATCCTTGATGTCCAGGTTCTTCACCGGTTCACCGCTCCTGGTCCCTGCAAAGTCGATGCTGGCGATATCATCTTCTTTCAGACCCCGTCCATCTTCCACCTTGACCGTTTCCCCGTGCCGTTCCCGCATACTGCTGATAAAACCGTCAATTTCTTCCTCCCTGACCGCGGGCCGGGGTTTTTCGAGCTTCAGCGCTGCGTAATCCGCGACCTCGAAGACAGGTTCGAGCTCAACGATGGCCTCCAGGGTGACTGCCTTATCCTCCTCGGTCCTGACATCGGTGAGGTAAGGATTCCCGAAAGGCTTGAGTTCGTGCTCGGCCAGCGTATCTTTCACGACATCTCCCGCCAGGGCGGTGACGGCATCATGCCCGGCGTCTTTCGAGTAGATACGGCGGATCATGGACATGGGGGCCTTACCCTTCCTGAACCCCTTTACGGTCGCTCTCCTGCCGATGAGTTTGAGCTGTCGATCGACTTCCTCCTGGTAGCGATCCCACGGTATCTCGATGTTCAGTTTGCGCTCAGCATCGCTGGTTTTTTCAACGTTGATTTTCATCGGTTTTTCTCATTCCTCCATCAAATTTCACCGGTCACTCGAAAAACCGGTTTTGAGTATTGAGTTAATAGAACAAACCAAACAAATGCGGGCTGATGCTACCTGAAAACGATCTGTTGAGCAAGTTGTGGAAAGGAAAAAATTTGGCAGATATATCAATACTTTTGAAACAAGGGAATCCTTTTTACAGCATTTTGGAGTTGTTTCACTCAAATCCCTGAACCCGGAACCCAAAACGCCATTCAAAGAGCCTATTGAAGGCTTTTTCCAGGCCAGTTCATGTCCTCCTTCGCTCACCCTGAAACGCAGATTGGGGAACTGGATGAACTTCGGCGGACACCCTTCGCTCTGTTGTGGCCTGCCACCCGTAGCTTCATCTATTGTAGCCGAGGTGGCTTGTCAAACGTTAAGAAGCAACTGAGATGGCTTGCCAAGGCGAAGTTAAGCAAACCTTTCAGGTTTGCTTAACGAAGACTGGTGCGAGGAGGGGGACTCGAACCCCCACACCAAAGGTACTGGGTCCTAAACCCAGCGCGTCTACCAGTTCCGCCATCCTCGCACGGACTGTATTATAACCACAGTTTCAGATATTGAAACCGCTCAGAACCGTGAGCAATTGCAGGAAGTGCGGACCTGGACCCGGCTGTTTCAGGGGCCATCCGGGCTATTCCAGAAGGAGATTGGCGGTCTTATAAGGATGGTCATATAGCCGAAACGGTCCACAGCGAGAACCGGATCAAGGAGCTGAAACCCGAAATCCGCCGATTGGACCCCTCCGGCCGGGGTCAGGGTCAGGGTCTACCCTTTCTGGGAACGTTTCCTGGCCGTTATCCCCTTCGCCGTCCTGTCGGCCCTGGTGGCACCCTACCTGCTGGCGCCAGGCAGTGGAGATCATGTACAGCTCATCAACCCGTATTTATTGGCGGGAGTCCCTACTCTCCTGATCTCCTACCGAACGAGGAACCTTATCCTCTCGGTGGGCGTGGGGGTGGGGTTGTATCTTTTACTAGCCCGGACTATTCACGAGGTTCTTTTCCGTTCCGGCGGCGTTGCTGAGTCGTTCGCTTGTGCGGAATACTAAA
>JARGFV010000087.1 GCA_029210545.1 bacterium | reverse complement strand
ACCGCCGTCTGAAGACGGCGGTATCAAGTGGCGCTTCAAGTCGAATTCATTCGACGCGCCACTTCAAGCCCTCGGCTGTAAGCCGAGGGCCTAGCTGCCTATTCCGCACAAGCGAACGACTCAGCAACGCCGCCGGAACGGAAAAGAACCTCGTGAATAATGCGGGCTAGGTCCTGTGCTCCGGGTGTTTGCCGGTCCGGCCATGGTTGCGGTAGGTCCAGAGCTGGGACAGGACCATGCCTGACAGCATCAGGGCGCACCCGGCAAGCTCCCTCAGGCCCATGGTCTCGGAGAGGATCAGCCACCCCCCGAAGATAGCAAAAGCCCCTTCCATGCTCAGGATGATGGATGCGTGGGCGGGGTGGGCGTCCCTCTGGGCCACGACCTGAAGGGTGTAGGCGATCCCCACGGAGAAAAGCCCTCCGTAAAGGATGGGCAGAGCCGCCATCCGGATGGCAGCCAGGGAGACGGGTTCGAGAACGAAAGCGGTAAGAAGGCTTGCCACGGAACATATGGCAAACTGGACGGAAGCGAGGAGAACGGGGTTCATGCGGGGCGAAAACCAGCTGATCCACAGGACGTGGGCTGCCCACATGAAGGCACTGAGCAGGACGAGAAGATCCCCCCTTTCGATAGTCAGTTTGCTTGTGACGCTCAGGAAGTATAGGCCGGCGGTGGCAAGGATGGCCCCGATCCAGGTCCCTGCAGAGGCCCGGTGTCCCCACCGAAGCCCCACGATGGGAACGAGGATGACGTAAAGGCCGGTGATGAAGCCGGCCTTGCCGGCCGTGGTGTAAACGATGCCCATCTGCTGGAGGGAGGCTCCGGCGAAAAGGATGAGCCCGGCGATGCCCGAACCCAGGAGCATACCTCTGGGGCTGACCGGCTCCGGAAGGATACCGTTGCCTGTCCCGCTGCCGATGCCGATAAGGATGAGGGGGACAAGGGAGAGGCTGCCAAGGGCGAACCGGATACCGTTGAAAAGGTACGGTCCGATGTGCTCCATCCCCGCCCGCTGAGCCACGAAAGCGAAGCCCCAGATGGCCGCGGTGAACAGGAGCAGGCTGTCGGCTTTAAGCGTTCCTTGCTTCATGGGTGGGCTCGGTTTCCAATGGGCAGGAGGCCGGTGAATCGTGAAGCGTGGATCAAGGTGAGGTCCAGGAAACAGCTTTTACTATTTATGTCCGGAAGGGGCAAACGAATTTCGTGATAGCATAAGGTTGATATTCCGTGGTCAATCGCCTTGTCTCTCCAGGCGTCTGTCGGAGAACCCCACACAGACTCCGGGTAATCGTTTGCAGGGAAATGCTATCTCCATAGTCATGAAAACCGAGGGAAATCCAAGCTGTTGAAACTTTTTTAACAAGCCGAATCAAACCACACTTTTGGCGTGATGTGCAGGTTTCCCGACACGGTGCGAGAATGTGTGGTAAATGTATCCGTATATGAAATGTCGGCGAACATGCCTTGTCGTAAATGTCGGATCAATGCCTGACCTTCGATTTGCCGGGAGGATTTCATAATAATGGAACGGCCAGTAAATGTTGACCCTTTAAAGGGTTTCTTCATACCGGTCCTCATCCTGGCCGCTCTCCTCACCGTTGTGTTCGCCGTGAGGGTCCAGATGTTGAGGGAACAGGGGAAAGAGCGCGCGGGTCGAGGTGGAAGTGACGGCCGAAAAGGCCCGCCGGCGTGTGGAGAGCTTTTTCAACGCCCGTGTCGTTCCCCTTAAATTTATCTCCGACAGGATGCGGGAGGAAATGTCGGAAAGAGGTTTCGAGGAGATCGCCGGGAAGTTTATCGAGCAGTATGGCGGCTACCAGGCGGTGAACTGGATCGACCCATCGTGGACGATCCGGCTCTCCGTCCCTGCCGCGGTAAATGAGGGGGCCCTGAACCAGGACCTGCACCAGCATCCCGATCCCACCGTCCCTCCCGCGATCGCCCGGGCGGAGAGGGACCATGTTCTCACGGCCACCGCCGCGATTGACCTCCTCCAGGGAGGGATGGGCATCGCCCTTTACCTGCCTGTCCTCGACCGGGA
The DNA here is from genome assembly GCA_029210545.1 of bacterium. NCBI lineage: Bacteria > bacterium. The sequence goes on along the minus strand of JARGFV010000087.1, from coordinate 8,882 downwards.
CGGGGCGCTGGCCGGCTTCGTGAACGGCGTTTTCCGCGTGGACGCGCTGATGCAGGACAGCCTCCCGGAAGCCGGCCTTCGGGAACGGTTCGACTTCGCCCTGACGGACACGCGGGGCCGGGAAGCCTACTATCACGGAGACGGCTCATTCCCGGCGCTGCGGAAAGACCCGGTCACCGTGCCGCTCACGGTCATCGACGACACGTGGGTCTTTACCATGGCCCACTCACCGCGCCTTGAGGGAGTGGAACACGATTCCTGGGCGGACGCGCTTACGCTCTTCGGAATTATCCTGTCCCTGGTGGTCGCTTTCGCTTTCAGGGCCATCCTGGTCAGAGAGCAAAAGCTCCGTCTGAGCGGGGAGAGGTTCCGCTCCATCACCGACGATGTCATGGACAACCTCCAGGCCGGGATCCTCATCACCGATGCCCGGCGACGGGTGGTGTGGATCAACAGTTCCATCAAGCGTTATCTGGGTATCACCAGGAAGGAGATGATGGCCGGGACCAGCTGGACCTGATCAGGACCAGGCTCAAGGATGTCTTCGCCGATCCCGATACCTTTGAGAGGAAGCTGCTGGCCGCCTACGAGGACAATACCTACACGGAGCATTTCGAGTGCCATGTCCTCCCCGCGGAGGGGCGCAAGGAAAGGTGGCTCGAGCATCGGAGTCAGCCCATCATTTCCGGGCTTTACGCCGGCGGGCGCGTCGAGCATTATTACGGGATCACCTCCCGAAGGAAGGCGGAGGCCGCCAGGGCCGAAAGCCAGGAGAAGCTGCGGGCCATCTTTGACAACGCCGCCGACGGGATCCTTCTGGCCGACGTTGAGACCGGGTCTTTCGTCGAGTGTAACGACGAGATTTGCCGGATGCTGGGCTACTCCCGCTCCGAAATGCTGACCCTTTCCGTCGGCGACATCCATCCGCCGGAAGATCTGGAATGGGTGAGGGATGTGTTCCGGAGACAGTTCGCGAGGGAGATGAAAACGGCCAATGACATCCCGGTCCTGAGAAAGGACGGGTCCGTCTTTTTCGCGGGCGTCAGTTCAGGGCCGGTGACTCTGGACGGCAAAGGTTACCTTGTCGGGCTGTTCCATGACGCCACCGTGCGAAAACAGGCCGAAGAGGACCTGCGAAGGTCCGAAAAGAACTGGGAGGCCATCTTCCAGAGCATCGGCCATCCCACGATCGTCCTCAGCCCTTCGATGACGGTCATGGAAGCCAACAATGCCACTGTTCAAGCCACGGGGCTGCCCCTCGATGAACTGAGAGGGAAGAGGTGCTGGGAGATCTTTCACGGTCCCCAAACAGGCTCACCGCCCTCGTGCTGTCCCTTCGCGGGGGTCCTCCAGTCCGGGGAGGTGGAGGTCAGGGAGATGGAGGTTGAGATGCTCGGCGGTTGGTATCTTGTGTCCTGCACTCCCATTTTCAGCGAGGATGGAGAGCTGGCGAAGGTGATCCACATCGCCACGGACATCACGGCCCGACGAACCATCGCGGAGCAGTTGCGCCAATCCCAGAAGATGGAGGCGGTGGGTGTGCTGGCCGGCGGGATCGCCCACGATTTCAACAATATCCTTCAAGCCGTGCGCGGTTACGCGGAGATAGCGATAATGGGTGCCGACCCTCATGCAGGTACAGTAAAGCACCTTAACGGCATCCTCGCTGCCGTGGAGCATGGGGCCAGGATCACCGGCCAGATGCTTGCCTTCAGCAGAAAGCAGGTCTTCGAGCTCAAGATCCTCGACATGAACGAGGTGGTGAGGGGCCTCACCGATTTCCTGCGCCGGATCATCGGCGGGGATATCACCTTGAGTACGGAATACGAGGAGGGGCCGCTTCTGGTAGAGGCCGATTCCAGTCAGATCCAGCAGGTCCTGATGAACCTCGCGGTCAACGCCCGCGAGGCGATGCCTGGGGGCGGCCAACTGTTCATTGAAACTTCCGGCGTCCTCGTCGGGGAGGAGATTGCCGGCGAGTGGGAGCAGGTTGCGCCCGGTCCTTACGCTATGTTCTCCGTTGTCGATACGGGTTGCGGGATCGAGGATGAACACAAAGACCACATCTTCGAGCCCTTCTACACCACAAAGGGCCGCGAAAAGGGCACGGGCCTGGGACTTTCCACCGTCTTCGGCATCATCAGTCAGCACGGGGGATTTATACGATTCTCATCCGAACCCGGTGAGGGAACCGCTTTCAGGGTCTATCTGCCGATAGCTGAACAGGGAGAGAAATCCGCCAAGGTCCCCGATGCGGCCATGCCTCCCGTGCGGGGTGCCGGCCAGGTTGTCCTGGTGGTTGAAGACGAAGAGATGGTCCGTGAGTTGACAGAGGCCATGCTCCATTCCCTGGGCTACCGGGTCATCACAGCCGCCACGCCGGGGGAATGCATCGATCTCGTCTCAGGTTACGACGGGCCGATCCACCTGCTGCTGAGTGATGTCGTCATGCCCGGGATGAACGGCCCACAGCTCTACAAGACCCTGAGGAAGATGCGCCCCGATATCCCGGCCCTGTTCATGTCGGGTTACCCCGATATCCCCGAGTCGTTCGAACGGCCGGATGGCGACGCCCGGAACTTTCTCCAGAAACCGTTCACCATCGAAATGCTGGCCGCCGCTGTCGGCGCTCTTCTCGGTGGGGCGGAGAGCCCCGGTGAATTGTGAATGGTGAAAAGTGAAACGTGAACGATGGGATGGGCAGATTCAAAACCCTGAACCCTTAACTCTCAACTCTCAACTCTCAACTCTTAACTCTCAACTCTGCGACTCTAGACTCTGAACTCTAAACACTCTGGCCGTTTTCGGCCAATCCCCCCCATCCATTGTACGTTCAGCGTCGCCACGCCGAACTCCTCCTTCACCGTTCCCCGGAGCAGGTAAGGCCGGTGCCGGGTAAGCGTCCTGCAGTAACGGGCGTAGGCCTTTGGAAAGAAGGTGGTCTCGAAGGTGGCCGTGGTGTCCTCGAAGGTGACGAACTCCATGGGTTTGCCATGCTTCGTGCTCACCGGCTTTCCGGTGACCCACCAGCCCGCCATGGTGACTGTCCGGCCGACGTGTCCGCCGATCCGGCTTGCCGGCACTGTTTTTATCCGGGCCAGGGTGTCCCGGTAGAGGGTGAGTGGGTGGCGGGAGGCCAGCATGCCCAGGGTGTCGATCTCCTGGTTCAAAACCGTTTTTTCGTCATAGGGCAGGGCCTCGGGAAGGTTTGCCGGTTCATCATCGAAAAGGGAAAGGGTCCCGGGCGTCGATTTCCTGTGACCAGCGGCCAGCAATTCCCAGTGCAGCCGTGAACGTTTCCCGGTCCCTTCCACCGAGTCGAAACACCCGGCCCGTATGAGGAGCCGCAGATCTGAAGGGTCCAGGCTGACCCTTCTCGCGAGGTCGGTGAACCCTGAGTAGACTCCTCCCTTCTCCCTTTCCCGCAGCAGGGCCTCGGCCCCCTTGCGGGAAAGACCGTGAATCTGGATCAAACCGACCCGGAGTTCACGGCCTTTCCCGGTGTAATGCCAGGCGCTGGTGTTGATGTCGGGGGGCAGGATCCCGATCCCCAGGCGCCTTGCCTCGGACATGTAGGCGAAGGCCGAGTAGAACCCGCCCTGGTTGGAGATGACGGAAGCCATGAACTCGGCGGGGTAGTTGGCCTTGAGCCACGCCGCTTTGCAGCTGACCAGGGCGTAGGAGGCCGAATGGGGCTTGCAGAAGGAGTAACCGGAAAAGGAGAGGATCTGCTCCCAGCAAAGAGACGACGTCTCTTTGCTGATATTGTGCTTCGCACAACCTTCCATGAACAGGGCTTTGTAATCCCCCAGTTTTTTGCCGTGGCTCTTTTTCGTCACGATCTTCCTCAGCTGGTCCCCCTCGAAAGCCGAGAACCCGGCCAGGGCCATGGCCATGCGGGTGATCTGCTCCTGGTAGACGGCGATGCCGTAGGTTTCATCCAGGACGTCGTCGAGGAGAGGGTGCAGTGACTTCCAGTGCTTGCCCCTCATGCGGGCGACGAACTCCAGTATCCACGAGTTGGCGGCCGGCCGGATGATGGAGGATGCCATGACAAGATGCTCGAACAGGTCGCACGCGAGGGTCCGGGGGCCAGGAGCCGGACCCCACATGCGGGCCAGCAGCTGCCGGGTGGCGGGAGACTCGATGTAAAAACAGCCCATGGTCCGCCCCTCCCGGATAAGGCGGCAGGTCCTCTCGTCGTCGAGGGGCTGCCAGGCGGCGTAGTCGATCTCGATCCCGGTATTGGCCTTGATGGCCGCCAGGGCGTCCCGGATAACGGCCAGGGAGCGGTTCCCCAGGATGTCGATCTTCACGAGGCCGGCGGCTTCGGCCTGGTCCTTTTCCCACTGGATCACCGGCAGCCCCTTGGCCGAGACCTGGACAGGGACGTGACGGCGGATCTCGTCGGGGACCACCACCAGCCCGCCGCAGTGGAGGGAAAGGCGCCGCAGCTGTCCGTCAAGTTTCGACGCGACGGCAATGATCTCGCGCCACCGGCCGTCGAGGGTCTCACCCCGGAACAGGGGGTGGTTGTGGACCCGGTCACCCGCCTTCGAGGGCCGGCCGAAGCCCGACAAGCGGCGGGTAATGGTCCTGATCTCGGCCGCCGGGACACCGAAAACCTTGGCCACTTCACGGACAGCGGCCCTGGCCCGGAAACCAACCTGGTTGGCCACCATGGCGGTTCTCCGTGACCCGTACCTGGCGAAGGCGTAATCGAGGATCCCGTCACGCTCATCCCAGGGAAAATCCACGTCGATGTCGGGAGGGTCGATCCGCCCTTCATGGAGGAACCGTTCGAAGAACAGGTTGTGGCGGATGGGATCCACGTGGGTGATGCCGAGGCAGTAGGCCACCAGGGAGGCGGCGGCGCTTCCCCGGCCGCAGGTGCCCGGCGAGCGGTTGGCCAGTTCCTCAACCACCAGGAAATAGTGGGCGAACCCCTTGTCGCGGATAAGGCCAAGCTCCCGGTGGAGGCGCCCTTCTATCTCGGGAGAGATGGTTCCGAAACGCCGCGCCGCGCCCGAACGGGCGCGCTCTGAGAGGGTTTTGAAAGCCTCCCCGTCGGTCATCCGGTCGAAGGATGGAAAAATGAAACCGCTTCGGCCCCAGTCGGTGCGGCAGCCATTGGCCAGCCGGAGCGTGTTTTCCATCGCCTCCGGGCAGTGGGGGTAATGGTCTGTGACCCTTTCGAAGGGCATGAGAAGGTCGGCTTCGGAGGCTGTCTCGGCTGGTGTCAGGCGGGACAGCCGGGTGTTTAAGGCGATGGCCCGGAGCACCCGGTGCAGGTAATGGTCCCCGGGCTGGAGGAGCAGGGCCCGGGTGGTGGCTGCCGGGGGGATGCCGTGGTCCCTGGCCAGAGCCAGGGCGTCGTGCATGCGGTGCCCCGGTGAAAGCTCCACGTAAAGATCGCAAAACCCCTTTCGCTTCAGGGGGAGCAGGACCCCGGGATCGTCGGTGATGACGCTCAGTCCCTCGCAGCCGGCCGCGAGGGCCGCCGGAAGGTCGAACCGCTCCCGGCAGTGAAGGTCCGAAAGGAGGCGGCACAGGTTCTCATAGCCTCCCTGGTCGCGGGCGAGGAGAACGGCCCGGTGGCGACCGGCCACGGCCTCGGCACCGATGATCGGCTCGATGCCCGCCTCGGCGGCGCAGGCCAGGAAACGGGGGATGCCGTACAGTCCGTTGCGGTCCGTAAGGGCCATCCGTCGGATCCCCATCTTCCGGGCCGCGGCACACAGCTTCTCCGGGTCGTGGATCCCCCATGCCGGGGAATGGGAGGAATGGACGTGGAGGGGGACGAAATCGGCCATGAGGATCAGGGCCGATTCCAGGTCTTGAGTTTCGGGTTTTGGGTTTTGGGTTTAAACCTCTGCACTCTGCACTCTGCACCCTGCACTTGGACAGCCGTCCTTCCCCACCCGACAGCACTCATCCCGAATCTGTTCCGCACCGCATCCAGGGCAGCCTGGACCGATTCACTCTGTGATTTTGGACGGCTGCCTTGTTCGAACATCTCTATCTGCCGTCGAGGCTCCGTAATCTTTTCGCACAGAAGGCGCATGCTCCTGACCCGGACCCGGCGCTCACAGGCGCGGTCGTAGAGGCGCCGGGCGTTCTCGAAGAGCGCCCTGTCGCCGGAGGCCGCGGGGGTGACGTCTCCGCTCCTCGTGCCTGATACGCCGTCGGCGTAGTGAACGGTGAGCGTTAACTTCGCCGCCTTCTTCGATCTCCGGCGCAGACGCATTCCGCACTCCTCGGCAAGGCGGTAAAGTTCGGCGAGCAGGACGGTGTCGTCGTTTTCCTCCCGCTCCAGCCGGCACTCGGCCGCCAGTTCAGGTGTCCGGCGCGGCGTAAGGACAGGCGAAGGGTCGACCCCCTTCGCCCTCTGGTGAAGAAGGGGGGCGAAGGGACCGAAGGGCAGCAGGAGCTGGGGCAGGGTAAGGGCCGCGATCTGGCCCACCAGGCGCAGGTTGAGATCCGTAAGCAGGGTCTGCTCACGGGTGTGCCCCACGCCGGGGAGGACGATCGCCGGCAGGGGGGCGATGAAGCCCGCTTCGCCCCCTTTGAAGACGTCGCAGATGCCCGGTTTGTCCAGGCACTCAGCCGCGATCTTCGACACCAGCTTGTTGCCGGCCACGCCCACCGCGCCGGTGAGACGAAGCCGTCTTTCAAGATCACGCTCGAGGCGCAAGGCGGCGTCGCGTCCCGTTCCGAAGAGACGCGTGGAGCCGGTGAAGTCCAGGTAGATGCGCCCGGCGGCGGCGGGTTCCCAGACAGGGGTGTATTCCCGTGTCAGCCGGATGAGGGCCCTGATCCCCCCGGACAGGCGATGGGGGTCAGGGGGGAGGATGACGAGGGAGGGACACAGGCGCCGGGCCCGGAAAAGGGGCATCCCCTCGTGGATCCCCTCGGAACGGGCCTCGCCGGACAGATGCTGAACGGGGGCGCGCTCCGAGTGCCCCGGCGCCACGACCACGGCCCGGCTTCTGAGGGAGGGGTTGGAGGCGCGGGCCAGGGTGATGGGGAAGGAGGGGATGTATATGTGCAAGATCTCTCTATCCACGGTGATTAATGCGGTTTCCAATAAGGGATCATCTACTGCGTTATCGCCCCTCGGAAATCCTCGACGTATGTCATCATATACGCCTCCGGTGTTCCTCGGGGCTCTGGCCTTGTATCTAACCCCTTCTTGGAAACCTAAGAGATTATGATGGTGAGCGATGGAGGGACAACTGTATCGCCGATGGCTGGATTGTCGGGGTTCGGTGATACTCGATCGCCTGTGGCGGAATCTCTATCTTCCTCATCCCTCTGGCCTTGTATCTGACGCACCCTTGAAAGCCTCAAAATAGACCATAATTGTATCGCTTTTCCTTTACTCTGCCCTTTGCACACTGGACTCGTTGGAGTCCTATGTCACTTCAAGTGACGGATGACTCCAACGACCACACCCTCGATCCTGAACGTCTCGTCGTCCTGGACGATGATCGGCTCCATGGCCGAATTGGCAGGATGCAGCTCGATGCGGCCCCCCTTCCGGTGGAACCTCTTCACCGTGGCCTCGTTGCCCATGATGGCAACGACGGTCTGCCCTCTCTCGGCATACTCCTGCTTGCGGACGACGACGTAGTCCCCGTCCAGGATCCCGTCCTCGATCATGGACTGCCCCTCTACCCGCAGGACGAAGTTGCCCTCGCGAGCCATGGTGGGCGGCACGGCGATGGTGTCACGGGTCTCGATGGCCTCGATGGGCTTTCCGGCCGAGACGATCCCGGCAAGGGGAAGCTGGTAGCCGTACCCTTCGGGAAGACGGACCCGGATACCCCTCCGGGCGTTCCAGCTCTTCTCGACGAGGCCCTCCCGCTCGAGGCGGGTCAGGTAGTTCTGGACTGTGCCCAGCGATTTGTAACCCAGGGCGTTGGCGATCTCCTGCTGGGAGGGAGCGTAGCCCTCCCGCTCGGTGTGCTCGATGACGAAGTCGAGGAACCGTTTCTGCTTGGGGGTTATGGGTGTCATGAAAAACCTCCGAATAGAATTCAGAATTCAGGAGTCAGTAGAAAACCTTCGGCCGTGCCACCGGATCCGGAAGGATTATTCTTGATTCTGGCTCCTGGATCCTGAATTCTGGCTTGAAGTATATGCGTAAGTTTTGCGTAAGTCAATGCTGTTTTCCGTCAAAAACGAAAAACAGCATGAGGGGAGAAGCCGGGAACTATATGGAGGTGAATAGAAGGAGCGGGCGCGTTCTTCGGGAACAGGTCCTGGTTTTCCGTGGTGGAGCACATCGCGGACAGGGTGGCGGTCATGTACCTGGGGCAGGTGGTGGAGCTGGCGGATAAAAAGACGCTTTACAACACCCCCCTGCACCCCTGCACCCAGGCTCTCATGGGCGCCGCGCCTGGTCCTGATCCCCACCGAACCGCGAAAAACACGATCCTGAAGGGGGACGTTCCCAGCCCCATCAAGCCGCCCCCCGGGGTGCCGGTTCCACAACCGCTGCCCCTACGCCGAGGAGGTGTGCACGGAGCATCAGCCGGAGCTGAAAAAGATGGCAGAAGGGAATGTAGTGGCGTGTTACTTCGCCGGACAGCGCCCATCTTTATATGTCCCTGTGGGCTGAGTCCGGCGAAGAGCAATTTTCTGAAAATTGATGGACTCGCAAAAAGTCCATCAACGCACCCCGCGCGGGGTGCCAAAATCAATGACCCGCAAATGACTAGCCGCGCCTGGGAAGGGTGCCCGGATCGATGACCCGTTGCGTCCGGGAAGGACGCCCGGATCGATGGCCGGAAATAATGTCATCGATCCGTGAGGAAAGGAAAAACCCCGCTTTTTCCTTTCCGTTGAGCCAAAGTCTCGCACAGACTTTGGTGATTATC
>JARGFV010000086.1 GCA_029210545.1 bacterium | reverse complement strand
GGAAAAGAACGACAACAGCATCGGCCTGCGCCGGTTCATCCGCTCTCAAAAGGCCATATGCTATCAGGGTCATCCCCACCCAAAGGAAAAGCAGGGCTCCTCCAATGGCCCACACGGCTGTCACCATGATCCTTCTTTTCAACTTTTCCCCTGACCACGACACGATAGCACCTCCCTCAATCGATCATTATTTACCCGGATTCAAGAAAATACCACCTTGAGGCGCCCTTTTCACCATGAATCGGACCGCGGAACGGTTCACCAAGGTGTGTCGCTGTAAATAATCAACTGTTCACTGTTTATCCCCTTATCATTGACCGGGTAAACTCCTTTCCTTGACACCTTACTTCTGTACCGTTACCTTCAGTAATGCATGTGGAATGTAACTGCTTGAGAACCTTGAAGATTCCAACCCACCATTGGAGATAAGACCATGAGCGACCTGACCGAACAACTTATGGCGTGTGTCGAGCTCGGCAAGGCCGTCACCTCGACCCTCGACAGGGAAGAGATCCTGAAGATCATTCTGAACCGCCTGAGCCAGCTGATCCGGGCCCAGAACTGGACCCTTTACCTCATGGACGCCGAGCGCCAGGAGCTTCGCTTCGAGGTGGTGGTCGGGCTGGAGGGAAAGGACCTCAAAAGGCTGACACTGAAGGTCGGTGAAGGGTTGGCCGGAATGGTCGCCGAAACGGGCGAGCCGATCCTCGTTCCGGACACCGGGAGCGAACCTCATTTCGACAAAAGGGTGGACAGCCGGACCGGATTCAAGACCCACTCCCTCATCACGCTGCCCCTCAAGCTGGGCGAAAGGGTCATCGGTGTCCTGCAGATCATCAACCCGGAGAACCAGGAACTGTTCGAGCACCGGATTTTTCCCATTCTCCAGATCCTGTCCGATTTCGTCGCCATCTCCATCAGCAACGCCCTCAACCACGAGAAGATCGAGAAACTGGTCGTCACCGACGACGTCTCCGGCTTTTACAACAGCAGGTTCCTGCACCAGAAACTTGCCGAGATCATCGATTCAGGACAGGCGACGTCCCTGGTGTTCCTCGACATGGACAACTTCAAGCGCATCGTGGACACATACGGACATCCCATGGGAAGCAAGGTCCTAAAGGAGGTCGCCGAAGCCATCGCCACCCAGCTCGCCGGGGACGACTTCCTGGTCCGTTACGGGGGCGACGAATACGTCGTCGTCCTGCCCGGCCGGAACAAGAACGAGGCCATCGAAGCAGTCGAGAAGATCCGCGTCGCGTTGAACGAAGCTGTGTGCCTTGAGGAAGACGGCCACCACGTCAAGGTCACGGCGAGTTTCGGCGTCGCCAATTTCCCCGAGGACGCACAGGACCTGAAGGGGCTTCTCAGAAGCGCCGACGTTTCCATGTACCGCAGCAAGGATCGTGGGAAGAACACGATAACTGTCAGCTGAGGAATTTCAGCGTGATCTGAAATTTCAGTGCATGAGCGCGACAAGATCGGTGCAGAAGCGCAAATTATGACCTGGAATCCCCTCGTATTCATCATAACCCCTGAAAATTCCGAGCGGGCTGTGCTCCGGGCCCAGCTTCTGGGTGCCGACTTCAATGTCGTCGCTGTCCACGGCCCTTCCGAAGCCGTTGATCGCGTGGCAGAGGGAGTCCCCCACATCATTATCATCGATCACAGGTGCGCGGCCGGCGAGGACGGCGGTTTTGTGCGACTCATGGGGCAACTGGACGAGGCCGCTCCCCTGCCCCTCCTGTTTCTCATGGATCCCGACGAAGAGGACAACGTTCCGATAAACCTCAGGGAAGGCCTTGACGACACCCTGATGCGCCCGGTCAGGTCCCTGGAACTCCTCGCCAGGGTCGGGTCTCTTCTCAGGAACCGTCAACTCCTCGGCCAGATCCGCATCCAGGAACAGTTCCTGCTCCGAAAGAAGATCAGGCCTTTCACCCACGACGACCTAATCCCGACCGTTCTGCTGGTAGAGGACGAGGCCTCCGAGATGGAGAATATAGGACGGCTGCTCGAGCAGATCCCGTGCGAGGTCGTCAAGGCGAGAACGCCGTCTGACGCTCTCTGGCACATCAGGCAAAAAGCGCCGCAGCTGATCATCGTGGATCTTCTGTTTCCGGACCTGGACGGCCTTGAGCTTTGCCGTTACCTGAAGAAACAGGAAGAGACCAGGTACACACCCCTGCTCATGCTCACATCGGTTCCCGAACTGGATAACCGCGTCGTCGGGATGGAGTCAGGCCCCGACGATTACCTCATCAAGCCTGCCCGGAACGTCGAAGTGCTCGCCCGTGTCCGAAGGCTCCTCGACAGGAACCGGGGCCATCAGAAATTACTGGGCAACGCCCTCCTCCTGAGCAGGAACGGATTTTCCGATCCGTCCACGGGCATCCCTCTCCTGGAATTTTTCCGCTTCGTCTACCCGGAGATCGTGAACTGGTCCCAGAAGGCGCAGCTTCCCTTCACCGTTGCCCGCATCCGATTCCAGTCCGGGGAAAGCTTCCTGAAAATCGCCGGCGAGATAAGGTCCATACTCAGAAATTTCGATCTCGATTTCATCACCGGCGAGACGGACCTGTCCCTCATCCTCCCGGAAACGCCATCTGAAAGGGCCCAGATCGCCCTGTCCAGGATAATGTCGAGAGCCGAGGACATGGGGGTGCCGCCGTGGGAGATCCGCCTGGTCACGGTGTCCATAGGGGAGGAAGGATGGGGAACCGACGAGATCAGGGATTCCCTCAGGAACAGGGCCCGGGATCTCACCGGCGGCGAGACCAGCCACGCCTCGGGCGAGAGGATCGTTGTCGCCGGAGACAGCCGGGGTGGTGAGGAACTGGCCTCCCTCCTGAGATCCCAGGGGTTCGGACAGGTCCAAATCCTGCCGATGGAGGAGAAGCGGGATCCCGGAAAGATCAATGCAAGCCTGGTGATCCTCCAGGGCGGCCTGGACAAGATCCCCGATCTCATGGAACGGCTCGGCCCTTCCCTCACAAGCCGCGACACTCCCATACTCATCAGGTATGAGGGAGGCGGTGGGGAAGGCCCTTCACCATCCGCCCTTCTTCCTGCCGACTACATTCCGGCAGGCGCTTCCAACGATTATTTTCTCCATCGCGTAAAGAGCTCCCTGGATCTCGCGCAACTGATGTCCGGAACGGAGGAGGTCGAGGCGTTTCTCAAAAGGCTCGTCAGGCTCCTGGAGGAGGGGGACACGGATGTCCAGGGGCACGGGCAGCATGTTTCCAACCTCTCGGTGGCTCTCGGCGCCCGCCTCGGCCTCGAACCGGATAAGATCGACGCCCTGCGGTGGGGAGGCCTCCTTCACGATGTGGGCAAGATCTTTCTGCCGGGCAAGATCATCACCAGGGAGGGCATGCTGTCGGCCGAAGAGTTCATGGTGGTCAAATCCCACCCCAGGCTCGGTTACGACCTGTGCAGAGCCTTTTCCATGCTCGACGGCGCGCTTCCTGTTATCAAGCACCACCACGAACGGATGGACGGCAAGGGTTACCCGGAAGGGCTCCGGGGGAACAATATCCCCCTGCCGGCGAGGATCGTTTCGGTCGTCGACGTCTACGACACCCTCGTCCGCCGCCGTCCATACCGTCCAGCCTTTTCACCCGAGGAAGCATCCAGGATCCTTCGCAGCGAAGCCCAGGAAGGGATGTGGGATCAGGAAATCGTGGACGAGTTCCTGAAGATGCTCGAAAACTGATTCCACATCCCACATCTGACCTCTCCTTTGGAAAAGGATTTCTCCGCCTCTCTCCGTGCCTCCAGTGAGTCACATGCCTGGTGTGACGAACGGGTGGTGAACGCTCTTCCGGGTTTGGGTGTGACGCCGCACCTGTATGTATTAACCGGATGAACCAATTTTTTCCGGGTTTTTGTTTAATTTCCTTCTCTTTTCGGATATATTCCGAGCACTTGCATATCCTCAACACTTCAACAACAGGAGTAATATTTGTCTGAGCCAGGCATTTCCGGTTCTCCGGCCGTACGCCGGATGTTCTCATCCATCGCGGGACAATACGATCTGCTGAACCGTCTTTTCAGCCTCGGTACCGACGTGCGCTGGCGCAGGGAGCTGGTTTCGGAGATCCCGGCGGGGGATGGACACCCCGTCCTGGACCTGGCCGCCGGGACCGCCGACGTCGCCCTGACCCTGGAGAAGGAGCGGCCGGGACGGCGCCTCATCGTGGGCGCCGATTTTACCCTCCCCATGCTCAAGATCGGCTCACGGAAGCTTGAAAGAAGGCGGTCTGAAAGGATCCGTCTCACCGCCGGCGACGCCTACGCCCTTCCCTTCGGCGAAGAGACTTTCGAAGCTGTCACCATCGCCTTCGGCCTGAGAAACCTCAGCAGCAGGGTCGACGCCCTCAGGGAGATGGCCCGGGTCTTGAGACCCGGGGGAAGGGTGGTTATCCTGGAGTTCTCACCCCTGGACCGGCCGCTCATCGGCCCGCTGTTCAACTTCTATTTCCACCGTGTGATGCCTTTGCTGGGAGGGATCATCTCGGGCGACCAGGGGGCCTACCGTTACCTGCCCCGCTCGGTGGACGCTTTCCCCAACCCTTTTGAACTGGGCCGGGAGATGCTCGAAGCGGGCCTCGTGAATATCAGGTACAGGCCGCTCACCTTCGGGATCGCCTGTATCCACGCGGGAGAAAAACAGGAGACAAAAGCCGGAAGGCAGAAGAGCGATTGAACAGCCTTTCTCCTGACTCCTGGCTACTGGCTACCGGCTACTTGTCATGATCACTCATTTCCTCCTCATAGCCGTCGGCATCCTGGCCCTGTATTTCGGGGCCATCTATCTGGTTGAGGGCGCCAGGGGACTCGCGCTGCGCGCCGGTATGAGCACCTTCGCCGTGGCCGCGACAGTGGTGGCTTTAGGCACCAGCTGCCCCGAACTGGTAGTGACCCTCATCGCGGCTGTGACCGGGAGCAGCGAGGTCGCCCTCGGCAACGTGATCGGGAGCAACATCGCGAACCTTGCCCTTGTCCTGGGGCTGTCCTGCCTGTTCCTGGAGCTGGTCGTCCCGAAATCCCTTCAAAAGGTCGACTACCCTTTCCTGCTGGCGCTCACGGGCCTTTTGTATATCCAGTCCTTCGACGGGACACTGGGCCGCTTCGACGGTTTCATCCTCGCCCTGGTATGCGCCGGTTACCTCCACTACACGGTGACCAGTCCCCACGAGGCAGGCGAGACAACGGATACAGACCTGCCGACAGTTACAGTTGGTAAAAGCTGGGGGTTGACTGTCATCGGCATCATTGTGGTGCTCGTGGGTGCCAAACTGCTGGTGAGCTCAGGCATCGCCGTGGCCCGTTACTTCGGAGTACGGGAGATCGTTATCGGCCTTACCCTGGTCGCCGTGGGCACCTCTCTGCCTGAACTGGCCACCAGCGTCGTTGCCGCTTTCAAAAGGGATTCGGATATCACGGTGGGAAACGTCGTGGGGAGCAACATCATCAATATCGGGATGGCACTGGGACTGGTATCCATGGTCAGGCCCATTCCGATCCCGCACGGGACGACTGAATACGAATTCCCGGTCCTGCTCATTGTGACCATCATCCCCTGGCTTATCATCCGCAGGTACGGGACCATCCCCCGCTGGGCCGCGGCAGGGATCCTTATGCTGTACGGGTTCTTTGTCCTGTCATTGCCGTACGTGCGCGGAGCCGCATAGGAGCCCAAAGGGCCCTACCACGCTTGTGGGTGCGTTCGTGCGTAAAGCGTAAGCGCGAGAAGATCTATCGCTTACACGCAATCACGCTCCACGGATACACGAATGAATCAGCTGTATGCTGATTCATTCGCCTTTCCCTGAAAACGCTATCGCTTTCTCCATGGCCTCGTCCATCCTCAGCAGGTTCTTCCTGAGCTGGAAATGCTCGTTCTGGACCTTTCTCTGGACGATCCCGGCAAAGAGCCGGCCGGCCAGGTTCCCCAGCGGTGAATCCGGGTTGGTGAGCCTGGCCGCCAACCGGCCCAGGGGTTTTTCGATGTGCCCGTCGAACAGGTTGTCTTCCAGGGAAACGACAGCCTCGTAATCGCCAGGATCGCCCTGGCGCCCGCAACGCCCGTAAAGCTGTCTGTCGATGCGGCCGGCGTCATGCAGCTCGGTGGCGAGGACATGAAGCCCGCCCAGTTCCATGACACCGTCGCCCAGTGTGATGTCTGTACCGCGCCCGGCCATGTTGGTGGCCACGGTCACCCGTCCCCGCTGCCCGGCCTCTGAAATGATCTGCGCCTCGTGGTCATCCTGCCTGGCATTGAGCACCGCGTCGATCCCCGTGCTGGCGATATTGTCCCCCGCCCCCCGTATGAGAGGACGGACCATGGTTTCCGCGGCCTCGGACTGGTAGTACGGATTCTGCACAAGGAACCCCATATCGCTTGTTACCCACTGACCGCCCAGGCTCACCTCATAGGTGTCCCCTGGGGGGTCATCATCTCCAGGCTCAGGTCCCCGCGCGCGCTTTCCTCCCTCGTGGGCTCCAGCTGGGATGGCGTTTCGTACCCCCGGGTATTATGGGAGAGACTGAAATTGAGCCTTGGATGAAATTTGCCCCGTTCCTGGAGGATCCCGGCCATGGCTCCGGCTACCGAATAACTTTCAGCTTCGACAAAAAGGTTGTGGAGGCGGACCTGTTCGACAGCATTGGATAGGGTCAGTTCCAGGGGACCCTGGGCGAACGCCGCACCTGCGGGAAGGAACCCTGAAAGGAGACACAGCGCCAGGGTCGTCCTCCATGCCAGCTACGTCACTTTACCCTTTATTTTCATAAAGTTGCTGACCATAAAGGCTCCAGAACAGTTCCTCGCATCAAACTTCCAGATGACCGGCAAATATGTCGTCGATCCGTGAGGAAAGGGAAAACGACGCTTTTCCCTTTCCCCAGGATATTAATGAGCCGGGAAAAATTACGCCTGGACTTTTCGCGACTCTATCAACTGTAAACCGTAAACTGCAAACCGAAAACTCAGATCATCGTCTGCCCCACGAACACGACTACCCCGCCCGCGACCATGGTCAGGATGAGGTTGCGTGTCTTTACAGCCACGAGAAAGCTCGCCGCCAGGGCCCACACGGCCGGGTTGGTCAAACCCGGATCCACGGAGCCGTTCCTCATGATGGCGCCGGGGAGGATCAAGGCCGAGAGGATGGCCGCCGGCAGGTAGGACAGCCAGGTCAACAGCCCCGCGGGCAGGCGCACCTGGCTCAGGGCGAACAGGGGCGCCAGGCGTGGGAAATAGGTCACGGACCACATTCCCAGGAAGATCAGAATGAGTCGCTCCGTATTCATTCTGATCTTCCTGGGAGTTGCGAGTCCCGGGTTCCGCGTTCCAGGTTTCCCTTTGGACTTTGGACTTTGGACTTTGGACTCATAGTCCTCCCCGTGTCCCCCGCCTGCCCTGAGCCCGCCGAAGGGCGTTTTCGCGTCCAACTTTCCAGAACGAGCCCCACAGTCGCCCCAAGGATCGCGGCCGCGATGACCGGCCAGGTTCCTTTCATAACCCCCGTGAGCAGGGTACAGAGCGCTGCGGACAGTGCTGCCACCGCAAGGTGCAGCCTGTCGGTGATCTGGAGGATCACCAGCCCAACGAACATGGCGTAAAGGGAAAATTCCAGGCTGCTCTGGAGAGCCGGAGGAATGAGAGTCCCGGCCAGAGCGCCTGCAACCGTCCCGGACACCCAGCTTGCGTAGGCCGTGTAATGGAGGGTCAGGCCGTACCTGTGGTCAGCCTCGCCGGCGATGTAGCGCCCGATGGAGATGGCAAAGGTCTCGTCAGTCACCCCCCAGGCCACGAACGGGATGACCCCCCGGGGGGCATCCTGGTAATGAGGCGACAGGGAGGCGCTCATGAGGACATGGCGCAGGTTCACAAACAGGGTGGTCCCCACCACCTCGAAGGCCGTTGCCCCGGCGGCGAGAAGCCCCACGGCGATGAACTGGCTGGCCCCGGCGAAGACAACCAGGGACATGAAAACGGCAGGCAGGAACTCCATGCCGGCCTGGCGGGCCAGGATCCCGTAGGCCGCGCCCATGGGGATGTATCCGACCACGATAGGTATCGCGTCGGAAAGTGCCCGGCGGATCATTGAACCATTTTTTGAGCTAAGAGCTTTAATAGTTGACCTCAAAAAATGAGCGCGAAGCTCGAAGAACGATGAGCGAAGGAAACACGCATTTCCTTCTTTCTTCGCTCCTTGCGCATCGTTCTAGGTTACGAGTGTAAGAAAAATACCAACAGCTATTGGTATCGTGATGTTGTCGTCGAAGGGTCTTGGCATCGCCTCGGCCATTGTTCCCACCAACGCGGCCGTGAACAGCACGCCCCGCGGATACCCGAAAACCCCGGGCCAACTCCAGGCCAGGAGAATGTATACCAGGAAACTCACCACCAGGCAGGCCAGGCTCCCTTCCAGTGTCTTGCCCCACATCCGGATCCGGCCCACACCCTTCCCCACCAGCAGGCCGGCGCGGTCCCCGAAAAGGAGGGGTACCAGGGCCGCGAGGGCGACCGGCTTCGGGAACAGGAGGAACGCCGCGAAGACACCGCCGGTGAACGCCGGAAGCCCGGAAAGCCCTTTTTTCTCACCCGGGCGCATCACGGACCCGGCCACAGCCAGAGTCAGACGGTTAAGGCCGGGGAAGGTCAGGCGGCCGATCTCTCCCGCGACAGAAGCGGCGAAGATCAAGCCCAGAACGATCTGGTTGGTCGGCGGGTCAGGGAACCAGGCCGCGCAGGCCAGGGAGATCCCCCCGACGATATGAAAGAAGGTCCTCGGGATCTCGCTCCGGATGTCAGACAGGGCCATGGGATGATACCAGCGGCTTTTCCCCCAAGGGCTTCTCCCCTAAAGGCTTTTCGTAGATCCGGTAGGTTTTGTAATGTTCGGCAGAAAAGACCCTTGTCGCCGTATCGTGGACGATGGTGTTGTCCTCGAGGATCCAGGAGAACTCCCCGTACCGATATCCTCTCTCGATACCCGCTCCCCAGACCTGCGCGAACATGGCCGACTCGATCCCCTTCTTGCGGAACTTCTCCCGGACCCCGAGGGTGAGGCAGCGGCCCGTCCGGATCCTTCTGCCGGCTGACAGGGCTTTAAATAGCCTGGGGGTGAAAAGGGTCCCGTTCAGGATCTTCAGGACCTGGTTCAGATCGGGAAGGGCCAGGATAAACCCGGCCGGTTCATCGTCAACAAAAGCAAGACTGACCATTTCGGGGACAACCACCGGCTTGAGCTGGCGTGCCATGTGATCGAGTTCCTCGGCCGTCATGGGCACGAAGCCCCAGTTCCGCTCCCACGCCTCATTGTAGACGACCTTGACGACATCCAGTTCCTCGGTAAAACGCCCCATGTCGATGGGCCTGACATTGAGCCCGGGCTCCCGCTCCTTCACCTTTCGGGCGATCCGTTCCAGCCTGTCGGGCAGTTTTTTACCCACGTGATACCAGTAAGCGTAAAGGTCCTTCGCCTTCTCATAACCTGCCCCAACCAGGAGGTCGGCGTAATAGGGCGGGTTGTAGGTCATCATGACCATGGGTGAGGAGAGGAAGTTCTCCACCAGGAGCCCGCACTCCTCGTTGGTGCTGGGGTTGACCGGTCCGCGGACGATATCGGCTCCTGACGCGGCCAGCCAGTCCTGGGCCCCGGCCAGGAGGGCGTCGGCGACGTCCTGGTCGTCCACACACTCGAAGAACCCGAAAAAGCCGGCCTTCTCGTCGTGGAATTCGTTGTGACGGTGGTTGACGATGGCCGCGATCCGACCCACGGGAACGCCCTGTTTCATGGCCAGGAACAGCCGTATTTCGGCGTGACGGTAAAAGGGGTGCTTCGATGACAACAGGAAGCGGACGGCCGATTTCATGGGCGGAACCCAGTAAGGATCGTCCCTGTAGATCGACCAGGGAAGGTTGATGAACTGTTTAAAGGCGCGGCCGGTATCGGCGGGAACGATCCGCAAGTTCATAATAACGGTTCCGAAGAAACAGGATCGGCAGAAAACCGATCCCGCCTTGTTTCGCCCCGTCGCCCCCTCTCCCCTTCTCCCCCTCGTGGGGTTTGATATCTTGAGTGCATCAAGATATCAAACCTACGCCCCTCCCCACCTTCTCGAACGCTTCCAGAACACGGTCGAGCTGTTCGTCGGTATGGGTAGCCATGTAGCTCGTCCGGAGAAGGGCCCTGCCGGGAGGTGTTGCCGGACTGACCACCGCATTGACGAACACACCCTCATCCTGAAGCAGCATGGCCATCTTGAAAACCAGCATATCGTCGCCCACGATCACGGGGATGATAGGCGTGGCGGCGGCGCCGGTATCAAAACCCAATGATTGGAACCCATCCAACATCTTTCTGGTGTTTTTCCACAACTTTTCACGGCGCTCCGGCTCCTGGTCGATAATGTCGAGGGCAGCGCTCACGGCAGCCACAAGGCCAGGGGCGAGGCTGGCCGAAAAGATCATGGAACGGCTCACATGCTTCAGATACTTGATGATATCCGCGGAAGCGACCACAAACCCGCCGATGGTGGCCAGGGATTTACTGTAGGTCCCCATGATGATATCCACCTCGTCCTCCAGACCAAACTGTTCGGCAGTCCCCCTACCGGTTGCACCCAGCACACCGACTCCGTGGGCATCGTCCACCATGATGCCGAATTCGTGTTTTTTCCTGAGCCCGGCGATCCCGTCCAGGGGCGTGATGTCCCCCTCCATGCTGAACACCCCGTCCACCACCACCAGCTTGTTCTTGTCCCGCAGGCTTTCGAGGTTACGATCAAGGTCCTTGACATCGTTATGTTTGAACTTCCTTATATCACCGTATCCGAGCCTCAGACCGTCGACGATGGAGGCGTGGTTCTGGCGATCGCTGAGGGCGATGTCCCCCCGGGTGACCAGGGCTGACAGCACTCCCAGGTTGGTCTGGTAGCCCGTAGCGTAGACCAGCGCCCCTTCCTTCCGGAAAAAGGCGGCCAGCTTTTCTTCCAGCTGGACGTGGATGTCCAGGGTGCCGTTCAGAAAGCGGGAGCCGGCACAGCCGGTGCCGTACTTCCTGATGGCGTCGACAGCTGCCTCCTTGACCCTGGGATCAGAGGTGAGACCCAGGTAGTTGTTGGACCCGCACATGACGACCTCCTTGCCGCCCATGATGACTACGGGATCCTGCTGGGACTCGATCGTCCTGAAGTAGGGATAGACTCCGGCAGCCATGACCTTGTCCGGATCTGTGTAATTGATGCACTTGTCGAAGATTCCCATCTGGCATTTCTCCCCTGAAGATTGATGGACTCGCAAAAAGTCCATCAACGCGCCCCGCGCGGGGCGCCCAAATCAATGACTCGCTCCGTAAGTCATTGATTTGTAAG
>JARGFV010000085.1 GCA_029210545.1 bacterium | reverse complement strand
GACTCACTCCGTAAGTCATTGATTTGTAAGGAAAGGGAAAACGACGCTTTTCCCTTTCCGTGGAGCGAAAAGTCCCGCCTGGACTTTTTGCGACCCTATCAATGTTGATTATACTCATCCGGAGAGGATGTTTTCAAGTTATGGTTCATCTGGATGGACAGGAAACGGTTTACTGTTTACCCTAGGAGCCTGTCCGAGAACCTCCCTGTTTTTTAACAGGGAGGGCACAGGCTCCTAGGTAGAGTTTGTTGGAAGATGTGATCCTGGTCCAGTATTTTATATAATACATTGTGTTAACTGTGACTTACCATCTTCACCGACCACTTTATCATCGGTTGATATGAAGAAAAAATTTTATAAGCGTTCTTCCGACAAACTTTTACGCAGCGTGTCAGGGTTTTCCGACACGCTGCTAGACAGTGGAAAAGGATCTTCCTGCACCCATGCACCCGACAGGAGTTTACCATGGATAGCACCTTTACCATCCACCTCCTTCAGTGGAGAGTCGTACCCGGGGACATCGAGGAGAACCTCAAAAAAGCGGAGGGCCTCCTCGCCAAAGCCGGTCCCGGGAACGGTGACGTGGTTCTTCTGCCTGAGATGTTCCCGTCAGGGTTCTATTACAAGGACCTGGATCAAATGGCCTCCGGGTCCGGCCGGGTCCTCGAATGGATGGCCCGGACGGCTGCGAGTTCCGGGGTCCACCTCGCCGGCTCCCTGCCCGTTCACAGGGAAAGCGGCATCGCAAACAGCCTGATCCTGGTTGGTCCGGGTGGCCAGACGGTGGCTACCTACGACAAGATCCACCTTTTCCCCATGACAGGCGAGCATCTCCACTTCCTGGCGGGGGGAAAGACGGTGATCGCGGACCTGGGCGGGTTCCCCGCCGGCATGGCCATCTGTTTCGACCTGAGGTATCCGGAACTCACCAGGCGCCTTTGCCGGGACGGGGCCCGGTTGACCATCGTTTCCGCCCAGTGGCCCGAAGCGAGGATCGACCACTTCCGCGACCTGGTCCGGGTCAGGGCTCTCGAGAACCAGATGTTTGTGGCTGCCTGCAATTCCTTTGGCGACAACGGCAAAGGGCTTGTCATGGGGGGAAACAGCATGGTTGTGAACCCCTGGGGTGAAGTTCTGGGATCCCTGGGTGACGGGGAGGGGGTGCTTTCAGTGCCTGTGGATATGGACCAGGTCCGGAAGCTGCGCGAAAAATTCCCGGTTCTCGAGTCCGCCCGTACCGATCTGTTCAAATGACCGGCAACTTGAGCGAATTGCGCCTGGGAATGGCGCCCGGATCAGTGACCGGAAAACATGTCACTGGTCCGTGAGGAAGGCGGAAACGACGCTTTTCGCCTTCCGTCGAGCCAAAGTCCCGCACGGACTTTGGCGATCTATCAGCAGTCTCCGTGAGGAAAGGAAAAACCCCGCTTTTCCCTTTCCGTTGAGCCAAAGTCCCGCACAGACTTTGGCGATCTATCAGCAGTCTCCGTGAGGAAAGGAAAAACCCCGCTTTTTCCTTTCCGTTGAGCCAAAGTCCCGCATGGACTTTGGCGATTAACAAAGTTTAAGGGGTCAAGACCTGATCGCCTGACCGGGACGCCAGGAAGAGTTCCAGGGCCTCTTGAGCCTCTTCGAAAGACGGGTTGATGGACAGGGCCTTCCGGAAAGCTTCGAGAGCCTCCTCATCCTGCCCCATACATGCAAAAGCCTCCCCTTTCAGATAATAGGCGTCCGCGAATTCACCATGGGCCCCCAGGACGGCTTCCACCTCTTCCATGGCGCGCACCGGGTCATCGAGGTCAAGGTAAGTCCGGGCCAGCTCCAGACGGGCTGCCGCCATGTCGGGGTTCAGGGTCAGTGCCCGTTTGAGCTCCAGGCACGCTTCCTCATACTGGCGGCTCTCCCTGTAGGCGCTCCCCAGGAGGGCGGCGATATCCGGCCACTGGGGATGCCGGGCGGTGAGACGCTGGAGGATCTCGGCCGCCTCCCCGTAAAGCCCTTCCCTGACCATGGCCGAGGCCAGGGCCACCTCGCCTTCCCGGACCTGGGAATCGCTCTCCAGTTCCACATCGACCCTTACAGAACGCAGGTAGGCGGCAAAAGCCAGAACCATCATAAAAAGGACCCCGGCACCCACAACGGACGTGAGGCGGGCAGATGACGCGACGCCTTTCCTGGCAACGACATGCCCACCGCTGGCACCCTGTGGAGGACGGAACAAGACGGCCAGGTCGCTCATCCCGTCTCCCGACGCGGGAGGCGGCAAAAGGTCGGTGAGGGCGTAGTTCACGAGCTCCACCCTGGATCCGCTCTCCGCCTGGACAAGCAAACCGACACCGGGCGCAAACCACATGTATCCCAGGTAAATGGGATCTGTGGCGGACCGATAACCGATACGGATGGCGTTGCGGAAAGTCCCGGCCGCGACGGTGACCGGTCCCCGTTCGAGCACAGTGAAGATGAGGGGAGGGTCGGACCAGGGGGAGTTCCACGTTCTCCCCGGCTCCAGGGGCCAGTTAATGAGAAAGCTCAGCTGACCGTAAAGCTCCGCGGAATCGGGAGGGGACGTTGGTTCCAGGCGGCCGATGCCCTCGGCTGTGATCACGTAGTAGAAGGGTTTTCGCCCCGTGTAGGAGGCTTCGACCAGGAGCACACCCTGTCTATTGGTGGTTCCCTTGATGAACAGGACCTCTTCCTTTCCATCAAGGTCACGGTAAGTCCAGGAGCTGCCGGGGCTCAAGGGGAAGCTGTTCTCGCCCGCGGCCATGGCGGGAAAAAGAACGCTCGACGCGAGTATCGCGATGGAAACCACCATCAATCTGAAAAGGCCGGCAGAATAACTCACCACAATATTTCCCAGGTTGATTACTCCAGGTTTAAATTAGACGACCTCACAAAAAGCCTCTTCCAGAATACTTTCGCAGCGTTTCGGAGTACTCCGAAACGTTGTTAGCATACCAGTTTACGGTTTGCGGTGTACACCCGAAATCCGCAAATGGTTTTGGCCGGCGGATTTCGGGTATGGTTTCCCCCTGCCTGCGGCAGGCAGGCTCAGGAGAACGTTACCCGTCCCTTTCAGTCACGCCACCGACGTGATTTCGCCATCGTCGTGACTGCGAAAAAGCAGGGACAAAAGACAACTTACCGCAAAATTCGCGAAATTTAAATGAAGTTACCCAAAACGTAAAACAGCTCCTTCCATTGCCGTCAGAGTTAAAACCTGTTAAAGGGTAGCGATTCATAAAAGCTTTCGTTCCATCCCTGGCATATTTCCAGGAACCCAGGCGCAAGTTTTCTTTCTGATTACTGATTACTGATCCCATGCGCATTCTCATTGACGGATACAACCTCATTCGCCGCATCCCTGAGTTGAGGGAAGCGGATCGCCGCGACCTCGCCCAGGGCAGGGAGAGTCTGCTCGAACAGCTCTCCCAATACCGTGCGGGAAAACAGCACCGGATCACGGTGATCTTCGACGGGGCCGATGCCATTCACCTGGGTGGAGGGTCAGAGAAGGTTGGAGGTATATCGGTCCGTTATTCAGCCAGGGGCAGGAACGCTGATCAGGAGATCATGGAGGCGTGCCGCACCGGGCAGGCCGATCTTCTCGTCACCGCCGACCGCGAGATCACCGACGCCGCCGACCGCAGCGGGGTCACCTCCATATCGCCCGACCTTTTCTGGGACAAGGTCTCAGAGGAGATGTATCGGCGGTTTAAGGGTGAAGAAAATGAAGTGGAAAGGGGAAGGGGGAAGGGGGAAAGGGGAAGAAAACTCTCCAAGGCGCAGAGGAGGGATCGGGGGAGGATCGAGAATTTATAGACACCAGATTTCAGTAGTCAGATATCAGACTACTGGCTACTGGCTACTAAAAATATCGCTTCACCTCAAACCTCAACAGCTCACACTTTTCCGTCGGACCGATCCCCGCTTTCTGCCTGGCTATGGCAAGCTGTTTTTCCACCGTATCGATACCCGGAAGGTCCGGCAGCAGTACTCCCTTCCGGTAACCGGACTGGACGATGACACCGTAGCGTGACGGGTCGAGATCGTCGGGAGATGACACCGGTTGGGGTGCGGTGAGGACGTCCACGGAGACAGTGATCTGGTCCAGTTCCTCCGGCGCCACGGGGGCGAACCTGGGATCGCGGGTGGCGGCTGATACGGCGTTCCGGGCCACCTCGTCGCCCAGGGTCCCGGTGACCGGAAGAATAGTCCCGATGCAGCCTCTGAGCTGTCCGCCTTTCTTGAGACTGACAAAGGCGCCGGACGGTTCCGTTGAAAAGAGGTCCGCCTCCGCTGTCGGAGCCGGTTCACCGGTCAGATGGTTCTCGATGGCCAGCCTTGCCAGGCGGACGATTGGATGTGAAGGGGGATGAGAAGAAGAGCTGACGGTCATAGTGATCTCTCCAGAACGTAGTTCGCCAGGACCTGGAGGCTGTCCCGGCACGGCCCGGCAGGGGCGGCCGCGAGGGAATGGAGGGCCAGGTCCCGATATCCCGCAGCGATCCCGAGGGTGGTCTCGAGGGTCCCATGCTTAACCAGGAGAGCCAGGACCGTCTCGAAATCCTCAGGCTCGGGCCCATCCTTTAAAAATATCTCCGCCAACCGGGTCCTGCTTTCCGGATCCAGCGCCTCCATGAGGACGATCACGGGCAGGGTGACTTTCCCCTCCATGAAATCCTTGCCGATGGCCTTGCCCAGCATCCCCCGTTCCGCTGTGTAATCGAGGATGTCGTCCACGATCTGAAACGCCAGACCCAGGTTCAGGCCGTACCCTCCCACAGCCTGAAGATCCTCACCCTCGAAACCGGCCAGGTAACCGGCTGAAATGCACGACGCGGAGATGAGGCTCGCCGTCTTTCCCCTGATGACCTCGATGTACTCCTCCCGGGTCGTCGAGGGGCTGTAGGACCTGAGAAGCTGCAGCACCTCTCCCCTGGCCATCTGCGTCGTAGCGTCGGAAAGGGAATCCAGTATCCCGAGGTGACCGATCTCCACCAGGAGGTTGAAGGCCCGGGAGTAGAGGTAATCGCCCGACAGGACGCTTGGTTCGGCGCCCCAGATACGGTAGGCGACCCGGTTGCCCCGACGGACGTCGGACTGGTCGACGACGTCATCGTGAAGCAGGGTGGCAGTATGGATAAACTCTACCGCCACCGCGAGCTTGTAGACGCTCTCCTGGAGCCTGTTGGGGGAACATGAGGAAACCAGAAGGACGAGGAGGGGACGGAACCTTTTCCCCCCCCCGTCAATGAGGTGTTCAAAAACGCGGTCGATGAGGGAAACGTCGGTCCGCAGGTACGTTTTAAAGTAGTTCTCGAGGGCTTCGCATTCCTGCCTGACCGGCTCCCGGATGGAATCCAGTCTGCTTGGGGGACTCCCTGCAGACATTAATCCTCCTCGTTGGCGGGCTCCTCGGGCTCCGGTTCACCCATCAGATACCTGTGCATGGCCCCGGAAGCCATCCGTCCGTCACCCATGGCGAGGATGACCGTGGCGGATCCCCGAACGATGTCGCCGCCGGCGTAAACACCGGGGATGCTGGTGGCGCCGGTCTTCTCATTGACGACGATGTAATCCCACCTGTTGAGTTCGAGACCGGGAGTGGACTTGGTGAGCAGGGGGTTCGAGCCCGTTCCCACCGAAACGATGACCACGTCGCAATCGACGATATACTCGGACCCCTTGACGGGGACCGGGCGGCGGCGTCCGGAATCGTCGGGCTCGCCAAGCTCCATCCGGACACATTCCATACCCGTGACCGCGCCTTCGTCGTTGCCGAGGATGCGGGTCGGGTTGGTAAGGAAGTGGAATTCGATCCCCTCTTCCTCAGCGTGGTGGACCTCCTCGACCCTGGCGGGCATCTCCTTCCGGGAGCGCCTGTAGACCACGATGCTCTCCGCTCCCAGGCGCTTGGCTGTCCGGGCCGAGTCCATGGCCACGTTACCGCCTCCGATGGTCGCCACCCTCTTGCCCTTCTTGAGAGGTGTGTCCCGCCGGGGGAAGTCGTAACCGCCCATGAGGTTGGAACGGGTCAGGTACTCGTTGGCCGAGTAGACCCCGTTGAGGTTCTCACCGGGAATCCCCATGAACATCGGGAGTCCCGCGCCCACACCGAGGAAAACGGCTTCGAAACCCTCTTCGGTCATGAGGTCTTCGATGGTAAAGGTCTTGCCGACAACCACGTTGTTGATGACCTTGACGCCGATCTTTTCGAGGTTGTTGATCTCGAACTCCACGATCTCGTTGGGAAGCCTGAACTCAGGGATGCCGTACACCAGCACGCCTCCGGGCTTGTGCAGGGCCTCGAAGATGGTGACGTCGTGGCCCTTGACGATGAGGTCGCCGGCAACGGTCAGACCGGCTGGGCCCGCGCCGACAACGGCGACCTTTTTGCCCGTCGAGGGGGCCAGCCTGGGAAGCTTGACTTCGCCGTGCTCCCGCTCCCAATCGGCGGCAAACCGCTCGAGCCGGCCGATAGCCACCGGCTCCTGCTTGACACCGATGACGCACAGGACCTCGCACTGGTCCTCCTGGGGGCAGACCCGGCCGCACACCGCGGGAAGGGCATTGCTATCCTTCAGGATACGGATGGATTCCGCGAAATCACCGACCTCGATAGCCTTGATGAAACCGGGGATGTCGATACCAACCGGGCAGCCTGCGATACACCTCGGTTTTTTGCACTGGATGCAGCGGCTGGCCTCGAGCATGGCGGTCTCGGGGGAGTAGCCATAGGGGACCTCTTTAAAGTTTTTCCGTCTTTCATCCGCAGGCTGCTCCGGCATGGGCTGCCGCGGGATCTTCTCCTTTTTGGATGCTCTCTCTTTATTATCAGTCATGGCTCAGATCTCACTCGCTCACATAGGTTAAGGTTTCGATGGCATCGCGCTCCTCGGACAGGTACATCCTCTGGCGGAGTCTCAGTTCGCCGAAGTCCACCTCGTGCCCGTCGAAATCGGGACCGTCGACGCACACGAACCTGATCTTGCCGCCGACGGTGACACGACAGGCTCCGCACATCCCGGTGCCGTCGACCATGATGGGGTTAAGACTCACCATTGTCTTGACACCATAGGGCTTGGTGAGCCTGCACACAGCTTCCATCATGGGAACGGGGCCGATGGCGATGACCATGTCGATGGGCTGACCGTTCTTGATCATCTCCTCCAGCACGTTGGTCACGAAACCCTTCTGGCCATAACTTCCGTCGTCGGTGCAGACCCTGACCTCGGTGCTGGCCGCCTTCAGATCCTCCTCCATGATGAGGAGATCCCTGGATCGGGCTCCGAGAATGGAGACCACCTTGCTGCCGGCATCCCTGAACCCGCGCGCGATGGGGTGGATGGGCGCGATGCCGATCCCTCCTCCAACGCAGACGACGAGGCCGAGTTTGTCCAGGTGAGTGGGGATGCCCAACGGACCCACGAGATCGTCGATCTGATCTCCCTTGGAAAGACCGCCCATGACCATGGTGCTCTTGCCCACTTCCTGGAAAACGAGGGTGATGGTTCCGGCATCCCTGTCGCTGTCAGCGATGGTCAGCGGGATCCTTTCTCCAAGCTTTCCGACCCGGAGAATAACGAACTGGCCTGGCTTGGCCTTCCGGGCGATGTAAGGCGCATCAACGACCATGGAGTGGACATCGTGCGACAGGTTTATCTTCTCTTTGATAGTAAACACTTTCTCCATCTCCTCCTTATTCCCCCTCTTTCGACTTGGAA
This sequence comes from bacterium, assembly GCA_029210545.1. Lineage (NCBI taxonomy): Bacteria > bacterium. The sequence continues at coordinate 3,710 of JARGFV010000085.1, read as the reverse complement.
TCGTCCCAACGGACAGTCAGGACCCCGGAGGCCGGTGATGTTGCCAACGCCTCATCGCCGAGCAGGCTCAGGACGAAAGACCGGTTTTCCCCCCTTTCAAAGGGGAGATCGTCATCCTGGCCGGTGAGCAGGGAACGTGACAGTTCCACGACCCATTTTCCGTCAGACCAGGTACCGGCCGCCAGCACGTCGGAAGCGCTGTTATCCGGCCTTTCAGCCGCATAGGAGGCGACTTTCGGGCCGGAGAAGTGCAAAGGTATCACGATTTCATAGGGAAGGCGACCCCTATCAAATTCCAGTCGGGTCCAGGTGGCATTTGAGTATCTGGAGTCCTCGTAGGTGGCCATATGCAGCGGTTGGCGGCTCACCGACAGCCTCGCGTCGGACGCATGCTGCCCGAGTCCCTCCCTGCCGGCCCTCCACATCCAGAGGTCCCATATCTCCGCGGCGGCGCTCGGGACCAGCGGCTTACCGGCCCTTCCCCACCACACGGCAATGCCGTCGTCCAGGAAGGCGGAACTGTCGTACTTCCCCTCCTCTTCGTTCCAGAGCCATGGCTGGTGATCGGAAGCAGGGTCGTTGTCAGGCCAGGAAAAGAGAAAGTAGATGCGATCGGAGGTGGATACGGCGGCCGCCTCCACCTGGTTGGCACCTGGACCGACCTTGATCCTCGACTTCGCCGCCGATGCCCACGCACCGTCGCCGGCCTTCCCGTCCAGCACGGGCGGGGGACCGTCAAGCCCGACCACTGCGAGGGTGTTGGCCTCGGAGACCAACGGGGCGAGGGGTACCCTGGGCACAGGCACCCGAAGCGATTTGACCGCCGGTGCCGCGGCCTTGCGTTTCGGTCGGGAAGGAGCAGGGGCGGGGGGGCGGGGGGGCGCCGCGGCAACAGACGACTCCTCCATCGTTTCCAGCACTCTGGTTGGCGTCTTTGTGGGAAGTTCGACAACCTTGCCGGCCGTCTCCCTTTCCACGGTCTCCTGTTTCGGAGCCGTCGACCGGGCCGGTTGGGACAGATCGGTTGTTCCAGCGGTGAGGATAAGTTCGAGATCCTGCTGTCGGGCTCCGGATGAGTTCCCGAGGAAAATGTTCACACCTTCGGCGTCTCTGGTGATCAGCCCCACCCGGAGCTGGGCCGAGGAACGTCGTGAGATGGCCGATTCGATACCAGCCGGGACGTAAACGGCCAGGGAGTATAGTTCGTTCCCGAGGAACTCGACAAACCCCCGGGACCCGAAATGGATCCTCACCGCCGTGTCTTCCCGGGTCAGGTCCGTGAGGATGAGGTCGGGGTTTTCCTTTCTCAGTCCGTCGAGGAGGGTGGCCCGCTGCTCTTGGCTGAAGGAGGCCAGGGCATACAGCTGGTCGTTGGGAAGTCGGAGTCTGTCAGCCCCGGCGTCAGAAGGCGCGGCGGCAAGGAGAAGGGCGGCGAGGACAACCGTGAACAGGAACGCCGGAAGGCGTGTCATCACAGGTCCACCACGACGGCACGCATCCGCCGGTCCAGGGTCACCGAGACCTCCTTGCCCACGAACAGGGCCACGTAACTCCGGATACGGTCGCAGACTTCGAGGAAACCCTCCATGGTGGGATCGGCAACCTCCAGCGCCTCGACGGGCGGCCCTGCTCTCCGGCCAAGGCAGTTCCTGACCAGGGACACCAGTTCCTCCCTCACGCCCTCCATATCGGGCTCGAAGCTTCCCTCGATCTCCAGGACGAGCTGCCCCCCCTGCTCCTGGAAAGCCTCCTCGTCGGCCATCTGCGCCACCTTCATGAGCAGTTCACAACCGCTCACCATGACCGTTTTCTTGTCCGGCTGCCGATCAGGTACGAACTCGAAAGTACAGTCGGAAAGGTTGAGGAGCTCACGGGCGGCACGTTCCCCTTCGGTCCCGTTGATGCAGGCATGGATCACGTAGCCGTACTCGAAGTACAGGCAGCCCTTCTCGCCGGAACCGCCGTTGCCAAGGGACAGGCAGCCGCTCTTGGCACCCATGCTCACAAGCTGGACGATATCCGCGAGGGAAAACTCCCCGAGGCTGCCTTTAAGGCTGTTGATCGAACCCATGGAAACCTCCCTGGTAGCTGAGGAGCATGGTTTCCGCGCCCGGTCGGGATAAACGCCACATCGGCTTCTCCCAACCCTTACTCTATATCCGCAGGGCCTTGAAGCGTCAAGCTTGAGTGACTTTTTGCCAGTCCACCAAGCCTGAAATACAACCTACCATACCATCGAGTTTTTTATTCCCGGAATCGTGGAAAAAAGATCCGTAGCGAATCCGGGGTCGTTGACGGCCCCGGGAGACTCATGGTAATTCATGCCCATGAAGATCCTTAGCGCCGAACTGCACGACCAGGCATTCACCCCTGCCCAGATCCCCTCTTCCCTGGACCTTGCCCAGGTCGCCGTGTTCGGACGCTCAAACGTCGGGAAATCGTCCCTGCTCGCCAGCATGATGCAGAGGAAAAGGCTCGTCAAGGTGAGCTCCAAACCGGGCAAGACCAGGGGGATATTTTTTTACCGCGTCAACGACCAGCTGCTGCTGGTGGACCTGCCCGGGTACGGCTTTTCCAAGGCTCCCAAGGTGATGGCTGACCAGTGGGCAACCCTGGTGGAAGCTTATCTGGACAGCGACCCGGGCCCGGCCCTTGCGCTGCACCTCATCGACATCCGCCACCCCCCCACAAGGGACGACCTCGATGTGAGCCGGATACTGACCAGCCGCGGGATCCCGATCCTGGTGGTGGCCACCAAGGCGGACAAGCTGTCGAAGTCCCAGCGCCTGCGTTCCCTGTCGGTCATCTCCGGGGACATGGATGTCGGAAAAAGTTCGGTCATCCCTGTGTCCGCCAAGGACAGCACCCTGTCTCCGGCTCCCCTCTGGGAGGCCATCACCGGCAGGCTGAAGGAGGGTAGTTAGAACTATGGCGAAAACCAGCATTCCAGCGCCGGTCAAACTGCAGCGCCTTTACATCGGCCTGATCGCCGTCACCGTAGCCGTCTGCATCATCTCCCTCGCTTCCCTTCTCAGGGTGAGCCACAGCCTTCAGGAGCTGTCGAGCAGCCGCGCATCCGGTCCGGCCAGGATCGAAGAGATGAAGCTGGACGTCACTGCCGCCGTGTCGGCGATCCATCGACTGGTAGGCGACTCATCTGCTGTGGAGCCCGCGCCCCTCCTGGCCAGGCACTTCGCAGCCGGTGTGCCGGGAGCCGGACTTTTGTCGCCCGTTGAAAGAGAGTTGATCGCGAAAGAGATGGCGCGCCTGGAGCAGCTGGCCCACATGGCACGATCCGACATGGACCGCCAGCGATGGGAGGACCTTCAGATCGTCCTGCGGGATGCAGACCGCACAGCGGATCGCGCCGTCGCCTCCCTGGATCGTGAGCTTGCCAGGATCCGGCAGGCCGGCACCGAAAAAGGTGACCGCCTTCAGGGCATCCTCCTGGCCATGGGCGGGCTGTTCATCCTGACGCTGCTGGCCTCTCTGGGGATCGCAGCCGACCTGTACACAACATGGAGACGATTCGAAAGGTCTGTGCTGGGGATCTGAGGCCGACATCTGTCGATTTCGGAGAAATTCCTCTCCATAGGAGAGGTCAGGTGAGGGTAAGGCCATCGACCGTCGCTCTTCTAGCCCGGACTATTCACGAGGTTCTTTTCCGTTCCGGCGGCGTTGCTGAGTCGTTCGCTTGTGCGGAATACTAA
>JARGFV010000084.1 GCA_029210545.1 bacterium | reverse complement strand
AGGAAAGGGAAAACGACGCTTTTCCCTTTCCGTGGAGCGAAAAGTCCCGGATTGGACTTTTTGCGACCCTATCAAGGTTGATGACAAGAACTTACAGATCGTATCAGAGCCCAGAGAAAGGACCTTAGATGAAAAATCAGGATCTTTCTTTGGGCTTTGGACTTTGGACCTTGGACTGACCCATGTCCTTTTCCAACATCGCCCTCGGCAACTACTACCCGGCCCGATCGCCCATACACAGCCTGGACCCGAGGTTCAAGATCGTTGCCCTGGCCGGCCTGATGATGGCCACCTTTCTCATCGATTCCCCTGGCGGCGTCGGATTGCACAGTGCCGCCATCGCGGCTGCCATCGTGCTTTCCGGTGTGCCCGTCCCGGTTTTCCTCAGGGGGCTCAGGGTCTTCGCGATCCTGTTCCTGTTCACAGCGGTTCTCCACCTCTTCTTCACCCCCGGCACGCCGGTTCTCGAGATCACGGCTCCAGTGACGATATCCATTACGAGTGAGGGGATCACACGGGGTCTTCTCATCTCGTGGCGGCTCATCACCGTGATCGCCCTTTCCTCCCTCCTGACCTACACGACGACGCCCCTGTCCATCACACGCGGACTCGAAGCCATGCTTACACCACTGAAGCGGGTCAAGTTCCCTGTCCAGGATTTCTCCCTCATGATGATGATAGCCATCCGGTTCATCCCCGTCCTGACAGGCGAAACGGAACGGGTCTGGAAAGCCCAGCGGTCCCGGGGCGCCGATCCGGGGAGGGGAGGGTTGAGGGCCAGGTCCAGGGTCCTGATGTCGGTTATTCTCCCCGTATTCATCGGACTTTTCCGTCGGGCCGATGAACTCGCCCTGGCCCTGGAAGCCAGGGGATACCGGCCGGGGATGGAAAGGACCGCGATGTATCCCCTTTCCTGGAGGGGCAGAGACTTTGCGGCCACGGTAATTATTGTGCTCTGGGCAGCCGGAGTCCTGCTGCTGACACGTGGGTGACAGGTTTGAGTTTGGATCGAATATTAAATATATCTTTGAATCCCGATCATCACTTTTCATGGGGGATTCAAAGGTGAGGAGGATCAGGCTCCTCCTCGAGTACGACGGAACCGGTTTTTCGGGATGGCAGGTCCAGCCGGGAATGCGGACTGTTCAGGGTGAGGTACAGGAAGCCCTTGCCAGGATGATGGAAGCGCCTGTGAAGCTCATCGGTTCCGGACGGACAGATGCCGGCGTCCACGCCATCGGACAGGTTGCCCACGCGGAGGTTCCCAAGGAGATCCCGGCCGTCAACATCGCCATGGGGCTCAACAGCTCTCTGTCGAGAGACATCAGGATCCTGGACTGCGGGGATGTCCCGCCCACCTTCCACGCCCAGCGCAGCGCCAGGGGTAAACTGTACCGGTACGCCATCCTCAACAGCCCGACACCCACAGCCCTCGACAGGTTCCGGGTGTGGCATATCCGGTCCCCGCTGGACCTGGTGAAGATGAACTCGGGTGCCTCGTTCCTGCGCGGGGAACACGATTTCACGTCCTTCAAATCCGCCGGAGACGAGACCACCACCGTCCGGAACCTCAGAAGACTGGATATCGAAAAGGATGGTGACCGCATCTCGCTAATGTTCGAAGCCAACGGTTTTCTCAAACACATGGTTCGAAACATCACTGGTACACTGGTGCAGGTGGGCCTTGGCCGGATGGCGCCTGACAAGGTCAAAACCGTTCTGGAAAATCTGTCCCGGGACAACGCACCCCCAAAAGCGCCGCCCCAGGGGCTGACCCTGATGGAGGTATATTATTAAGAACAGAAATTAGAATCCAGGAGAAGAACTTTCACAGACCTGGCGACTGAGCGACCTAACGAAAAAGCAAAATCACCAACCCTCCTCCCATGCGAAGCTTTGAATACTATCCTGAAATATGAGATTTGAAATCTGGGATTGGTAATGAGCCGCTGGTTGGCAGCTGGTTGGCAGCTTGACCCTACCAGGCTACTCATCTACACTCCAAATCTCAACTGGAGCAAATTCGCAATCCAGGGGATGAAAGGAAAACCAACCCGCATGCTCCGAATCAACAACATTCACACCTACTACGGAAGCATCCAGGCCCTCAAGGGGGTTTCCCTGGCCGTTGAGGAGGGGGAGATCATCACCCTCATCGGTGCCAACGGCGCCGGAAAGACCACCACCCTCATGTCCATTTCGGGAGTCGTCCCGATCTCCGAGGGTGAGATCCTTTTCAAGGATGAACCGATCCATCGCAAGCAGCCGGACGAGATCGTTGCCCTGGGCGTCTGCCAGGTGCCCGAAGGCCGTCATATCTTTCCGGGTCTTACCGTCATGGAAAACCTGGACATCGGGGCTTTCCTGAGGAAGGACAAGGACGGCATCAAGGAGGATCTCGATTACGTGATGGGGCTCTTTCCCATCCTCGCCGAAAGACGCCACCAGGCAGGTGGAACCCTTAGCGGCGGAGAGCAACAGATGCTGGCCATCTCCAGGGCCCTCATGGCCCGTCCCAGCCTGCTCCTCCTTGACGAACCGTCCCTGGGCCTTGCGCCCATCATCGTGGAGCGGATCTTCGACATCATCGCCAAGATCAACCAGGAAAACGGCACCACCATCTTCCTCGTTGAACAGAACGCCAATATGGCCCTTCAAGTCGCCCACCGGGGGTACGTCATGGAAACGGGGATGATCACCCTGGTGGATTCCGCCTCGAACCTGGCGGTTAACGAAGATGTGAAGAACGCGTATCTGGGAATCTAGGAGCCTGTCGGGAAACCGCAACACACTGCCCGGACACGTTCTTCGGACCCGGACCGAAAAAACGGCCTCTCCGATGCCCCGACCGGAGGCCGGCCCAAACCAATCGCGGATTTCGGGTGTACGGTTTATATTGACTGCACCAAAAGTACAGGATAGTTAATAGGCTCATCTGCAAAGTAGCTGATTCAGACGAATACTCATTCTGGTTTCCTTCAGCAGGGGAGATCTGCCAGCCCGCAAACTGGGGGTTCCATTATTGATAGAGTCGCAAAAAGTCCAATCCGGGACTTTTCGCTCCACGGAAAGGGAAAAGCGTCGTTTTCCCTTTCCTTACAAATCAATGACTTATGATGCGGGTCATTGATTTGGGCACCCCGCGCGGGGTGCGGTGATGGACTTCTTGCGAAGCCATCAATTATTCAAGGAGGTGTTTTGATGAGAAGGTTTTTCTGTATCACTGTCGTTGCCATGATGACCATGGCCCTCATGATCACCGGGTGCGCGAAAAAGGAAGCGGCTAAAGAGCCCGTCAAACTGGGTGTTGCGGGTCCGCACAGCGGTGACCTGGCTTCTTACGGCATACCGACCGTTCGCGCGGCCGAACTGGCGGTCAAGGAGATCAACGCCACGGGCGGCATCCTTGGAAGGCCAGTGGAGCTTCTCGTCGAGGACGACGTCTGCAAGCCTGAAGTTGCCACCAACACGGCAACCAAGCTGGTGTCCGATGGTGCCGTCGTCGTCCTGGGCCACATCTGCTCAGGGGCCACAAAGGCGGCTCTCGGCATCTACAACGACGCCAGGATCATCGTCATGTCCCCCTCGGCCACCAACCCGGACCTGACCCAGAGCGGTGACTACCCGAACTTCTTCCGAACCATCGCCTCCGATGACATGCAGGCCATGCTCGGCGTGAAATTCACCGTTAACAAGCTGGGCGCCAAAAAGGTCGCCGTCATTCACGACAAAGGTGACTACGGGAAGGGCTACGCCGAGTTCGCCAAGAAGTACCTGGACGAGATGGAGGGCGCGGAAGCCGTCCTGTTCGAGGGAATTACCCCCGGCGCCGTTGACTACAGCGCCATCGTTCAGAAGATCGCGAAATCAGGCGCCGAGGCCGTCATCTACGGCGGGTACCACCCCGAGGCCTCCAAGATCGTCACACAGATGAGGAAGAAACAGATGAACACCTTCTTCGTGTCTGACGACGGGGTCAAGGACGTGACCTTCATCAAGGTGGCCGGCGAGTTCGCAGAGGGCGTTTACGCTTCCGGCCCCATGGACGTTTCCGACCTGCCCATGTACAAGAGCGCGGTCGAGGCCCACAAGGCCCAGTACGGTGAGGATCCCGGCGCTTTCTTCAAGGAGGGTTACGCCGCGACACTGGCCCTGCTAAACGCCATCCAGAAGGCCGGCTCCACAGAGTATACGGCCGTCGAGAAGGTCCTGCGCAGCGAGTACGTGGATACTCCCGTGGGCTCCATCTCCTTCGACGCGAAGGGCGATGCCATCGGTGTCGGCTTCTCCATGTACAAGGTCGTTAACGGCGAATATGTTGAGCAGAAGTAGATCGAAGTCCTGATCCGGTAGACAGGGGAGAGGGAACGGTACCTCTCCCCTGTTTTTTGCCTGTTCAAACCGGTACCTGAGCCGGTACTATCATTGGACCCTTATGGATTACTTCTTCGAACTGTTTCTCGGCGGACTTACACGGGGCTCTATTTACGCTCTCATCGCCCTTGGTTACACGATGGTCTACGGGATCATCGAGCTCATCAATTTCGCCCACGGTGAGATCTACATGATCGGGGCTTTCACTGCCCTCATCGTGGCGAGCCTGCTCACCATGGCCGGGTTCAAAGGCCTCGCGGTCCTGGCGCTTTCCATGGTGGTGGCTGTCATCTACGCCGGGGCCTACGGCTTTACCGTCGAGAAGATCGCATACAAGCCTCTGCGTCAGGCGTCTCGCCTGAGCCCCCTCATCAGCGCTATCGGGATGTCCATCTTTCTGCAGAACTACGTCCTCCTGGCGCAGACTTCAGATTTTCTGCCCTTTCCTTCCCTGATCCCCAAGTTCGGGTTCATGGCGCCTTACGAGCCCATCTTCAGCTCCTCCGAACTGGTCATCGTCTCTGTCACGGCCACGGTCATGGTCCTTCTCACATGTCTCATCAAGTTCACCAGGATGGGAAAAGCCATGCGGGCCACCGCACAGGACAGGAAAATGGCCATGCTGGCCGGGATCAACATCAACCGGGTGATCTCCACCACCTTTGTCATCGGTTCGTGTCTTGCAGCCGTCGGTGGTGTTCTCATCGCCTCACACATTGGACAGATCAACTTTTACATAGGGTTTATCGCCGGGATCAAGGCGTTCACAGCGGCGGTACTGGGAGGGATCGGATCGGTTCCAGGCGCGGTCCTTGGCTCCCTTGTTCTCGGCTGGACGGAGAGTTTTGTCACGGGATATATATCGAGCGACTATGAAGATGTTTTCGCCTTCCTCCTGCTTGTCCTCATCCTCATTTTCAGGCCTGAGGGGATCCTGGGCAAATCCAGGGCACAGAAGGTTTAATGATGAACCGGTCAACTGCCATTCAGGATCTCAAGCAATCCGCCTTTATCGCGTTCTGGTTTATGCTCCTCACTTTCCCGATAATGGTGATTCGCGTGAACACAATCGAGAAGGTCGTGCAGTGGCGATGGATGAACCTCCTCACGGTGGGATTCGGTGCGTTCATCCTTTCCTACCTCTGGCGATTCCTGATGCTTCGCAAGGAGACAAAAGTTGCCAGTGTGAAGGTCACCTGGAACCAGAAACTGATGTCAGAGAAGCGGTATTATCTGCCTTTTGCCGCTACAGTCCTTGTCCTGACTTCAGCGCTGCCGTTCTTCGTTTCCGATTACCGGGTGAATATTCTCATCACTGCCATGATCTACGTGGTCCTGGGTCTGGGCCTTAACATCGTCGTTGGACTTGCCGGTCTTCTGGATCTGGGGTACGTGGCTTTTTACCTCGTGGGAGCCTATTCATACGCCCTGTTAAACCACCACTACGGGTTGAACTTCTGGCTGGCCTTGCCCCTTGGTGCTTTACTTGGAGCTGTCGCAGGTATCCTCCTGGGGATCCCGGTCCTGAGGCTGCGTGGAGATTACCTGGCCATCGTTACCCTCGGGTTCGGTGAGATCCTTCGTCTCATTATGGAGAACTGGAACGCATTCTCCTTTGGCCCCAGCGGTATCGCCAATATCGACCGCCCCGGCATCATCGGCATCGAGATGACACGCACTCAGTCGACCCTGTTCATGTATTACCTCATGATCGCCCTTGCCATTTTCACCATTTTCGTCGTCAACAGGCTGCAGGATTCCCGGCTGGGACGCTCATGGCTAGCCCTGAGAGAGGATGAGGTCGCGTGCCAGGCCATGGGTATAGACAAGATGAAAACCAAGCTGGCAGCGTTCGCCCTTGGTGCGACGTGGGCAGGGATGATGGGCGTTATCTTCGCCGCCAAGACCCAGTTCATTAACCCCATGAGCTTCACATTCCTGGAATCGGCGATCATACTCTCCATCGTCGTCCTGGGAGGGATGGGCTCCATCCTAGGCGTTATTCTCGGGGCTTTCATTTTCATACTGCTCCCTGAAGAGCTACGGGCTTTTTCACAGTACAGGATGCTCATCTTCGGAGCCTCCATGGTGCTTATGATGGTCTTCCGTCCCCAGGGGATCATTTCCAACGTCCGCCGCAGCTACGAGTACCACGAAAGCCCCTGATAGGGAGCATGATTTGATATGTCCGAAAAAGTGATCGACATAAAAGCGCTGACCATGACCTTCGGGGGTCTCAAGGCTGTGGACCAGGTGGACCTTTCCGTCAGGCAGGGTGAGATCGTCGGGCTCATAGGGCCCAACGGGGCCGGAAAAACCACCTTTTTCAACTGTATTACCGGGATCTATCCACCTGTGGGCGGTGACATAAACCTTATCCCCCCCGGGAAAAAAGCTGACAGGATCAACGGTCTCAAGCCGAATAAGATCACCTCGAAGGGGATGGCGCGGACTTTCCAGAACATCCGCCTGTTCCAGAATATGACCGCCCTCGAAAACGTCATGGTGGGACGTCACTGCAGGACAAAGGCCGGTGTCCTGGGCGCCATTTTCAGGGGCCCCAGGACCAGGGCTGAAGAAAAAGGGATCGTATCTGACAGCTACACCCTTCTCCACAACGTCGGGCTGGGTAATTTTGTCAACGAACACGCCAAGAACCTTCCCTACGGGGCACAGCGGCGTCTCGAGATCGCCCGGGCCCTCGCCACCGATCCGTTCCTTCTGCTCCTTGACGAACCGGCTGCGGGTATGAACCCCCAGGAGACCGAGCGTCTCATGGAACTCATCGAGACGATCCGCAGGAGCGGTGTTTCCATCCTCCTGATCGAACATGACATGAAACTTATCATGCGTATTTCCGACCGGATCATTGTCCTGGACCACGGGGTTAAGATCGCCGAGGGCAGACCCCAGGAGATCCGCACGGACAAGAAGGTTATCGAAGCCTACCTGGGTTCCTCCTACGCCGGTTAAACTTTGATGGACTTTTTGCGAGTCCATCAACTTTGGCATCCCGACGATCAGCTGCCTGCTGACGCAAAACAATCGCGGATTTCGGGCCTGCCGTCTCCCCTTGAATTACCGGCCGCACTGGTACTATCATTAACCCTGTACCCGTAGTAGGTGTCATGGGATCCCGAACTTGCTCCAACACCTTGCCGGGAGGCTGAATGATGAAATGGTTCGCGACTATAGCAGTCTGTTTTTTATCAGCGGTTGTGCTGTGCAACACGGACGCATCGGCCCTCGAGCCGACAATGGAGGGGGAGGGAACGATCTCCTGGCCGAGCGTCCAGGGAAACAGTACAGGAACCCTCACCGTTTCCGGAACCGTGGACCTTTCAGGCGGGAAGGCGCGACGGGAGAAGTTCCCGGACATCCCTGCCTGGATCGTCTCGAAGGATTTTGACGGAAACGGAAAAAGCGAACCGGGGATTTTATTCAACGATGGCACCTTGCGTATCCTGTCCCTGGAAAACGACCGCCTGAGAACGATCTCCTCTGTAAGGAAGCTGGCCCCGGCATCTCCTCCCATCGTTCTTCCAGACCTCGGCAGTGACAGCAACGGCGGGCTTGCAGGCGTCGATGACCGGGGAGATCTCGTCACCATCGATTACCAAACGGGCCGAACGAGAAGGCTGGCCGGCGGGTTTTCACCCCTGACGTACCCGACAGGAGCCGATCTTGACGGCGACGGAAGTTATGATATCGCGGCGGTAAACGACAAAGGCAAGCTCACCGTCGTTCGCGGACCCACCCTTACCCGCTCGGAAAGTTCCACTGAACTGCTTCCAGACACGAGGATAATCGCCCTTGACCTTGACGGAAAACCGGGCCTCGAGATGGCCGCATTTACAAGCCCCACGGATGAAAAAGCTCCAGGTCGTCTGGGAGACGATCTTGAAGCGAAAGGTTTTGCCGTTTTCAGCTGGGATGGCCGGTCCGTGAAACTCGAGGACCAATACCTGCTGGACGAGGGGGAACTCTTCGAGATGATATTGCCCGTGGCTGTGACCGACCCTGAGGATGAAAGACCCCAACTCATGTTCACCGTTTCCGGTAAGGACGGCAGGACGGGGGTCAGGAGCTACACCTTCGACACGGGAAGGCTCCGGCAAAGGAGAAAGGGGCCGGTTATCGGGGACGGGATGTGGATCCACCCCCTCGGCGGCGCAATTTTCGGTGACAGCGACAGGGTTTCCCTCGCCGCCGCGGTACTTCCCGAGGAAGGCGACGGCGATCTGGAGCTTTACCGCGTGGACCTTGCCCAGACGAGGCTGACGCTGAGGGGAGCCGTGAGATCACAACAGACAGGCTCCAGGCTCATGGAGACATCACTCGTCGGCGATTTCAACAGGGACGGCCGGATCGACCTGCTCGTGCCCGGTCCGGGAATGAAGAGCGTCAGGATCATTACCCTTGAAGGCAGCCGGCTCAAGGCCAGGGAGATCTTCAACGCCAGTGGTCGTATCTCCACCAACTTTTGTCCCGGCGACTACGATGGCGACGGCAACTTGGACATCATGTTCGGCCTGGACGACGGGACCGTAGTAATTCTCCAGGGAGAATAACGACGGAGTCCAGAGTGCAGCGGCCAGAGTCCGGAGGGGAAAGAGCGGGTTTGATGTCTGATGTTTTTGTTAAAAACCGTGACATCAGACGTCAAGCATGAAACGTAAGGCGTGGCGGAGCAATAAACGATGTTCAACAGAGTCATTGCGGGAAGCATCGAGTGCGATGAGAGCGACGTGGCGATCCCACGTTTCACCTTTCACGGTTCACGGAACTTAAATGCCCTTCAATCTGACTTCCCAGTACACGCCTCGCGGCGACCAGCCTGAAGCCATTGAGGCCCTCACCAGGGGGGTTGAGGCGGGGGTATCCGACCAGGTCCTGCTTGGGGTCACGGGTTCAGGAAAAACGTTCAGCCTGGCCAACGTGATCGCCAGGACCGATCGTCCTACCATTGTCATCGCCCACAACAAGACACTGGCCGCGCAGCTGTACCAGGAGTTCAGGAGTTTCTTCCCCGATAACGCGGTTGAATATTTTGTTTCCTACTACGACTACTATCAGCCGGAAGCGTACATCCCCCAATCCGACACCTATATCGAAAAGGACAGCTCCATCAACGAGGTCATCGACCGCCTGAGACACTCGGCCACCCGGTCACTTCTCACCCGCAGGGACACCGTGGTGGTCGCTTCAGTGTCCTGCATATTCGGCCTGGGATCTCCGGACATCTACCGTGACATGCTTGTGACCTTTAAAGCCGGGCAGAAGATCGGGCGCAGGGAGATCCTTGCGCGCCTGGTGGACATGAGATACGAGAGGAACGATATCGACTTTTCACGGGGCACATTCCGGGTCCGTGGGGAGGTTGTCGACCTCTTTCCCGCCTATGAGGAAACAGCTCTAAGGTTTGAGATGTTAGATGACCGGATCGAACGGATCACGGTTCTCGATCCCCTGACCATGCGTTCCACGGGAGACGTGCGGGAGGTTTCCGTTTTTCCCGCCAGCCATTACGTGGTCACAGCACAGATCATGAAACAGGCTCTCGAAGGGATCGAATCGGAGCTCGAAGAACGGGTTGCCTGGTTTAAAAACAGCGGCCGTCTAATCGAGGCCCAGCGTATCGCGGAGCGCACCGCTTTCGACATGGAGATGATGCAGGTCGTCGGTTACTGTAAAGGTATCGAGAACTATTCGAGACACCTGACCGGGCGGGCGCCGGGCGAACCGCCGCCGACACTCCTCGACTACCTTCCGGAGGACGCCCTGATCATCATCGATGAAAGCCACCAGACGATCCCCCAGATCAGGGCCATGTACAACGGCGATCGTTCGCGAAAGGAAAATCTCGTCGATTTCGGATTCCGGCTCCCCTCAGCCTTTGACAACAGGCCCTTGACCTTCCAGGAGTTCGAAAAAATGGCTTTTCAGAGGGTTTACGCCTCCGCGACTCCAGGCCCCTACGAACTGACGCGGACCGGGGGGGAAGTGATCGAACAGGTGATCCGGCCCACAGGGCTCATCGACCCGGAAGTCACGGTGAGGCCGGCTACCCACCAGGTGGACGATCTTGTGGCTGAGATCCGTGATGTCGTCGAAAAAGGCCACCGCGTCATGGTCACAACCCTGACCAAGCGGATGGCCGAGGACCTGACCGACTATCTGGGGGAACTCAAGGTCCGGGTACGATACCTCCACTCCGATATCGCCACACTGGAGAGGGTACAGATCATCCGGGACCTCAGGCTGGGCGTTTTCGATGTTCTGGTGGGTATCAACCTGCTGAGAGAGGGGCTTGACCTTCCGGAGGTGGCCCTTGTGGCCGTGATGGACGCCGACAGGGAGGGGTTTCTGCGATCGGAGACATCTCTCATACAGACCATGGGCCGGACGGCAAGGAACCTTGAGGGCCGCGCCATCCTGTACGCCGACGTGATGACCAGGTCGATCAGGAACGCTGTCGCGGAAACCGGCAGGCGGCGTAAAATTCAACAAGAATACAACGAAAAGCACGGATTGACGCCGGAAAGTGTGAAAAGCCGGATCCACGACATCCTGTCCTCCGTCGAAGAGGCTGATTATGTGAGCCTTGACGAGAATCAGGGAGTCGAACCATCTGACCTGGAATCGACCGTCGCCAGACTCGGGACCGAGATGATGGAAGCTGCCGGTCAGCTCGAGTTCGAACGGGCGGCCCAGATCAGGGACAGGATCCATGAGCTTCGTGAAAGACAGATGATGGTGGGTATAGGGGGAGTGGCGAGGCCAAAGTCCAAGGTTCAAAGTCCAAAGAAGAAGGGCAAGAATAAAAAGACGGGGCGTCGAATGAATCCGTTGTAGCCATTTTTTTAGTACTTAGGGAAACCCCCCGCCTTTGCCGGGGGATACATGACCTCTTGGATTGACCCTGAAATTTGAAGTTTTAAATGTGATGACTTCGCAAAAAGCCATCAATGCGCCCCGCGCGGGGCGCCCAAATCAATGACAAGCCGCGCCTGGGAAGGGCGCCCGGATCGATGACCGATGAAAGCAGCCGCGCCTGGGAGAGGCGC
>JARGFV010000083.1 GCA_029210545.1 bacterium | reverse complement strand
AGGAATCCACTTATACATTGGCTTTCAAGGGTGAGCTTGGGCAAGAGGGAAAGGCGCCTTTTGACGAACACTACGCTGTCGCAGGCCAGGTCTTCACCTGGGCGCCTTCCTCCGACATCCTGGACGTGGGGAAGACGCCCAAGGGGATCGCGATTTCTTCTGACGGCTCCAGGTTGTACGTGGGCTGTCAGACGGACGACACGGTTCAGGTGTGGGACACGGAGACCGGGACGAAGCTCGCGGCCATCCCGGTGGGGAACGGTCCCAACTTCCTGGCCTTTGAGCCCCAGGGGCGGTACCTATACGTCTCCAACGAGTGGGGCAGAACTGTAGGCGTCATCGACACTCTCGACCTTTCTGTTTCCACTATTACCGGCCTCGCCACCATGCCGGAGGAACTGGAGGTGACTCCAGACGGAGCGAGGCTTTACGTCACCACCTGGACCTCGGACCCCCTGTTCCGGGTCATGGTGGACCCTGTCACGGGCGCGCCGCTTTCAGACACCGCGACCCGGCTTTACATCGCCGGGGTCAATTCCAATGGGCAGGGCCTGGCTATCGACCCTTCACTTCCCCGGCTTTTTCTCACGTACCAGGCGTACTGGTGGTACCCGCACTCGGTGGGGGTGGTGGACATCTCCGGGACGGAGGTCCTGGAGCGGAACGTGGACTATCACACCATGAACTGGGGGTGCGCGGCATCCTCGGACGGTCAATATGTCTACTACGGGGCGGGGGATTCGCGGAGCGGCTTCAGTCTGCGTGTGCTGGATGTGGCCGGCGGGTATGTCGAGGCAGCGTGGCATCCCCAGACGGATGTTCCGTGGCGATTGGCCTCGGATGGGCAAGGGCGTGTGTACTCGATGATGGCCGGCAGCGGGAAGGTGGAGGTGTACCACGACGGCGTTTTCCTCGGGTTCATCAACACCAACGCGACAGACCCTGGCTGTCGTCCCACGGACGCGACGGTGACGGCAGGCGGGGACCTTCTTTACGTAACGTGTTCGAATATCAACCAGGTGAGACGGTTTTCGTTAAGCGATATGGCCCCTGCCGGGGAACAGCTCCTGGCGATGACGGCCGTTGCCGAAAGCGCCGTGCGGGATGATTCGGCCACGCTGGTCCTTTCCGGGATCTCGGGGGAGGCTCGGGCTTACGTGGACGAGGGGTACCCGGTGGATTGGGACGCGGACCCGGAGCTGGGGATAGTTACCCTGCGGGGTATCGCGCCGGGGAGCCACACGGTGCAGGTGATGTCACCCGGGTACGAGGTGCTGTGGCTTGCGGTGGACCTGGCGCCATACGAGGTGACGGAGATCCCGGTCAGCTTGACGCCATCGGCGGAATAGGACTTGCGAATCCTGCATCCTTTTGGGTCTGCCCTTGCCTTCAACAGGAGGCAGGGGCAGACTCTTTTTCAGGGTCAAGGTCCGGGGGGCTTGGTACCGGGGTTCCGCAGGCCCGCTCCTTAAAAGGGGGTCATATATCCCCTATAAAGCGCAGGCGATGGACTGGACATCCCTGGGATCGATCTCCTGGTACCTGCTGTGCCCATTCTCGTCCTCTTCGACCATGACGAGTTCCCACCGGTCAGGGCTCTTCAGCACTTCCTGCATGAGAAGACGGTTGATCCTGTGACCGGCCTTGAACCCGTTGTAGGCTCCGATGATGGGGATCCCCAGAAGGGACAGGTCACCGATGGTGTCGAGGATCTTGTGCCTGACAAACTCGTCGGGTGATCGGAGGCCGCCCGGGTTCACCACCTTGTCGTCCCCGATGGCGACAGCGTTTTCCAGGGAGGCGCCCAAGGCAAGCCCGTTGTCGATCATCGCCTGCACATCCTTGAGGAAACCGAAGGTACGGGCATAGGCGATCTCACCCCGAAAGGCCTCGGGAGAGTAATGGAAATCCGCTTCCTGCCTGCCGACCGCCGGATGGTCGAAATCGATCACGAAGGACACACGGAATGAATCCGAAGGCTCGAAAGAGGCGGAGCATCCGTTCTCCCCGGCCTCGATACGATCGAGGATACGCAGCATCTTCTTGGGTACGTCCTGCTCCACCACTCCCACCATCTCGATACCGCGCACAAAGGGCGCTGCGCTTCCGTCCATGATGGGGATCTCGTCGCCAAAGGTTTCGATGACGGCGTTGTCCACACCTGAGCCTGCCAGAGCCGAAAGCAGGTGTTCAACCGTTTTAACCGAGGTGCCGTTGGCTCCAAGGCTGGTGGCCAGCAGCGTATCGTTGATGTTATGGACGCTGGCCTCCACCTCGACACAACCATCGTTCCCGGTCATCCGGAACCTGTAGCCCGTGTCGGGCGCCCCCGGGAGGACACGCACGGAGGTTTCTTTTCCTGTGTGCAGAGCCACACCGGAAAATTCCATGGATCCTCCCAATGTCTTTTGCTGGATATAGTTCGGCATATCAAAGCGGTATTAGCAATTTTCATACCAGACTTTTTATTTTTCTTCGTAAAATAAAAAGCTTATATTTCAACAACTTGGGATTAAATATTTGGGGATTCTAAAAGAACGATCAGAAGAGTGTTTTTCAACTGTTGCAGTTACAATACATACTGTGCCTTGTTTGCAACACCCAAACCCGGATCTTGATCAGTGATCTGAGTGTTTTAATAGAAATCCGGGTTTCCATTCATAAAATTACGGGAGGGTTTTCCCCGTAATTTTATGAGTCCAGGCTGTTGAAGATCCCCAGCATGATACCCATGGCCAGGAAGGCGCCGGGAGGAAGGATCATGACCAGGATATCGTTGTATGCGGGTCCAAACAGGGAATAACCGAATATACTCCCGCCGCCAAGGAGTTCACGAACAGAGCCCAGAAGTCCAAGGGTCAGGGTAAAGGCGATCCCCATCCCCAGGCCGTCCAGGAGGGACCTCAAAAAGGGGTTCCTGGATGCGAACGCTTCCGCACGTCCCAGGATAAGGCAATTGACGACGATAAGGGGGATGAAGAGCCCCAGGGTCTTGTGAACCTGGTGGGCCCACGCGTTCATTGACAGGTCCACGATGGTGACGAAAGAGGCGATGATGATGATGAACGAAGGGATCCTGACCTTGTCGGGAATCACGGTCCTCATGGATGAAATCACCAGGTTGGAGCACACGAGGACGAAGGTCGTGGCAAGCCCCATGGCGATCCCGTTCACGGCATTGTTGGTGACCGCCAGTGTCGGACACAGTCCGAGGGCCATGCGGAGGACGGGGTTCTCCTTCCAGAAACCTTTGGTGAACTCGTGGGCATACCCGCTCATGAACTTTCTCCCGACGGATCAAGGATCTTGTCCCTGTTACCGAGGTACCACTTCAGGCCTTTTTCAACGGCTCCCGCCACCGCCCTCGGCGAGATGGTCGCCCCCGTGATCTGGTCGATATCCCCGCCATCCTTTTTGACCTTGAAGTTGGCGGTCTCCAGGGAAAGTCCCCTGAAGATCCCCTTCCACTCCTCCTTCTCGATGAGAGCACCGAGTCCGGGTGTCTCCGCGTGGCTCAGGATCTCGATCCCGCCAAGCCGCGCGTCCGGCGTCAATCCCATCATGATGAAAATACCGCCGCTGTAACCGTCCGGGGCAACCACCTGGAAGGCGGCCCCCACAACCTGTCCGTCTTCACCCCGAGCCCTGTAAACTCTCACATTGGTCCCGTCTTCCCGGGTCATGTCCAGGAAAAAGGTGTCCGGGTCCATCTCGAGCCCCGGCAGCACCGCCTCGAGGGATCGGATGATATCCAGCTTTTTCTGATACGCGATGGGCTCTTTGGTGATCTCGTAAACACCAGCCAGACAAAGGCCGGCGACGCAGCAGATCCCGGCAAGGACCAGGATCAGCCTGGCGGTGGATGTCATGACCGGGCCTCCCTTCCCGCCGGGTACCCGAAAACGCGGGGCCTTGTGTACCGGTCTATGATGGGGGTCGCGGCGTTCATAAGGAGGATGGCGAAGGAAACTCCCTCGGGATACCCGCCGAACAGCCTGATCAAGACGGTGATCACACCGCATCCCACACCGAAGATGAGCATACCACTGCTGGTGACCGGGCTCGTCACGTAATCGGTCGCCATGAAAAAAGCGCCCAGCATCAGGCCGCCTGTGACAAGATGAAAGGTTGGCGGGGCATACCGCTGGGGATCGAGGAGCCAGAAAGCGCCCGTCATACCAATCACGGTAGCGAAATAGCTAACAGGAATGTGCCAGGTGATGATCTTCCTTGCCAGAAGAATCACCCCGCCGATCAGGAGGGCGAGAGCCGAGACCTCCCCCAGGCACCCCCCCACATTACCCAGGAACGGGCCCATAAGCCCCATATCGGCTGCTTCCCCCACGTTTCCGTTCATGAGCAGCGACGTTTTCATCGCTCCAAGAGGGGTCGCCTTCGTCACGGCGTCAAAAGACATGGAGAAAGGAGACGGTTCCGGCCAACTGGTCATGGCGACCGGGAAGCTGATGAGCAGGAACACCCTGGCCACCAGGGCAGGGTTGAAGGGGTTGTATCCGAGACCGCCGAACACCTGTTTGCCCAGGCCGATGGCCACACCAGCCCCCACCAGCACCATCCACCAGGGGGTCCCGGAGGGGAGGTTCATGGCGAGGAGCAGCCCTGTGAGAAGAGCGCTCCCGTCTCTGAGGGGGACCAGGTCGCGGCCCCTCATTTTCAGTACAAACCCCTCGAAGAAAAGGCATCCCAGAATGGAGACAGCGGTGACCCGGAAGGCATTGAGGCCGAAATAATAGAACCCCACCGCGGTTGCCGGCAGGAGGGCCATGATCACACCATACATGGCAGTCTCGATGGTAGCCGATGATCTCAGATGGGGCGATGGGGCGAGGATGGTCGACACGTTCATTTCCTCCCCGAAGATAACAGCTCAGCCTTGCCTTGCCTGATGAACTGGACGAGGTTGCGGTCAGCGGGACAGGTGAAGGTGCAGCAGCCGCACTCGATGCAATCGCCTATGCAAAACTCCTTCAGCTGGTCGAAAAGCTGCCACTCGACCAGGCTGCCCAGAGTGTGGGGCATGAGGGAGGCCGGGCACACCCGGACACAGGATCCGCACCTGACACACGCTCGTTGTCTCGGCACCCGCAGGTCACCGGGACCAAAGGCCAGCAACCCGCTGGTGCCCTTGGTGACCGGGCTTTCCAGCCCCGAAAGGGCCAGCCCCATCATGGGACCGCCGTTTATTAACCGGGATACCGGACCGTTCAGCCCACCCGTATTTTCGACCACATGGGAAAGTGGAGTGCCCAGAGTTACCATGTAGTTGCCGGGGCCATTGGGGAGAGTCCCGCCTAGAGTCATGACCCGCTCCACCAGGGGAACGCCCCGCATGACGGCCGCGTCGATAGCGGCCAGGGTACCCACGTTCTGAACGACAGCGCCCACATCCATGGGGAGTCCCCCGGTGGGGACTTCACGTCCGATGAGAGCCTTGATGAGCTGTTTTTCGGCCCCCTGAGGGTACATGACCGGCAGAACTTTCACCTCGACGCCAGCCGGGAGGTTTGCCTCCCTCATGGCCTGAGCGGCATCGGGTTTGTTGGCCTCGATGGCCACGATCCCCTTCTTCGCCCCCACCATCTCCATGGCCAGGGCAAGCCCTGAAACGATGACGTCAGCGGATTCCACCATCAGCCGATGGTCGGCTGTGAGGAACGGTTCGCACTCGACGCCGTTTGCCACCACAACCTCGATCGGCTTTTCCTCCGGCGGGCTGAGCTTGACATGGGTGGGAAAAGCTGCGCCGCCCATCCCCACGATACCCGCGTCCCGGACAATCTCCTTCCATGCAGCGGGACCGCGCTCGAGGTTGGGGTCACCGGGGCCGGCCGGTTCCATCGGCTCGTCAAGCCCGTCCGGTTCCAGGACTATAGCCGTCACAAAACGGCCGCTGGGGTGGGGGGACGGTTCGATCCCTTTCACTGTCCCCGATGTGGGCGCGTGGAGGCCCACCGACACGAACCCGCCGGGCGTTGCAAGGGGCTGGTACTTGAGCACACGATCACCGGACGACACAAGGGGCCGCGACGGTGCGCCGATGTGCTGGGAGAGGCTCAGGATGAGCAGGCCGGCAGGTTCGAGTGGGCGGACCGGCTCGTTCCTGGTATGTTTGCTGTCATCCGGATGGACACCCCCCCGGAAAGGTTTTTCCAAATCTGTGCCCTCTTTGTTGGTAGAGTCGCGAAAAGTCATCAAGCAGCTCTTGCCGGTCAGGCGGGAGTTGGTGTGGGAAAGTGAGTCTCAGTCAGTGGATCACCGCTTGGTCTTCTCCTCCTTCATACGGCGGGTCTCCTCCTCGAGCATGTCCTTGAGTTCGTCCATGAACTCGTTGATATCCTTGAAGGAGCGGTAAACGGAAGCGAACCGGACGTATGCGACCTCGTCCAGATCATGAAGCTCCAGCATCACCGTTTCCCCGATGGCGCTGCTTTTGATCTCCTTGTCGCCCTTCTCCTGGACTTCCTTTTCGATCCTGTCAACGATCTCTTCCATGACCGGCACCGGAACCGGCCGTTTCTGGCAGGCGGTCTGAATGCCGGAAAGGATCTTGGAACGGTCGAACGGTTCCCTGCGGCCATCCTTCTTGATAACCATGGGCAGGATATCGTCGACCCTTTCGTAGGTCGTGAAACGCCGTCCGCACTCAAGACACTCTCTTCGCCTCCGGATGACATCGCTGTCACCGGATAGGCGCGAATCGACGACCTTGTTATCGAAATCGCTGCAAAATGGGCACTTCATTTCCCATCACCCCCGTAAAATTCGACGATCAGCCCCGCCTCGGCCACCATTTCCGACGAAAGCTGGTCCGGGTACCCCTGCCCGCACACCACCCTTTCGGCTCCCACATTGATCAGCATCTTTGCACAGATGGCACAAGGATGATCCGTTGTGTAGACCGTAGAACCGGAGAGGAAAATACCGTGCTTCGCGGCCTGGATGATCCCGTTCTGCTCCGCGTGAAGGCCGCGGCAGATCTCGTGCCTTTCACCGGAAGGGATACCCAGCTTTTCCCGAAGGCAGCCGACCACCGAACAGTGGGTGATCCCGGAGGGCACCCCGTTATAACCGGTGGCGAGGATATTCCTGTGTTTGACGAACACGGCGCCCACCTGGCGGCGCAGGCACGTCGACCGGGTCGCCACCAGCGTGGCGATCTCCATGAAATATTCGTCCCAGGACGGTCTTCGCGTCGGTACATCCACCCGGGATCAGTCCTTCAGCCGGTGCCCGTAGAACGGGAAGCTGCCGCACAGCTCCCTGACCTGCGATTTGATCCGGGCAACGAACGCCTGGTCATCACGGCGCCTGAGCACCTCGCCGATCCACCTGCCGATCTGGACCATCTCCGGCTCCTTCATTCCGCGGGTCGTCGTGGCAGGGGTGCCGATACGCAAACCGCTGGTGATGAAGGGGCTTCGGGTCTCGAAGGGAACGGTGTTCTTGTTGGCGGTGATCCCGGCCCTGTCGAGGGTCTCTTCGGCGTCCTTCCCGGTGTACTCCTCCTCGCGGAGATCCAGCAGCATAAGATGGTTGTCGGTTCCGCCTGAAGTCAGCCTGAACCCCTGGTTCATCAGTTCATCCGCAAGAGTGGCGGCATTCCTGACGATCTGTGCCTGGTACTGCCTGAACTGGTCTGTGAGGGCCTCCTTGAACGCCACCGCCTTGGCCGCGATGATGTGCTCGAGGGGACCGCCCTGGGAACCCGGAAACACCCGGCTTCCAAGCTTTTTGGCCCACTCTTCGGTGCTCAGGATCATCCCGCCCCTGGGCCCCCTGAGGGTCTTGTGGGTGGTGGTTGTCACGATGTGGGCGTGGGGCACGGGACTGGGGTGCTCTCCCGCGGCCACAAGCCCGGCGATATGGGCCATGTCAACGAAGAAGATGGCGCCGACCTCGTCGCATATCTCCCGGAACTTCGGAAAGTCGATGGTTCTCGGGTAGGCCGAAGCTCCGGCGATGACCATCTTCGGCCGGTGCTTGCGGGCCAGATCCCGAACCTGGTCGTAGTCGATCCTCTGGTCGTCCTCCCTTACACCGTAGGCGACGACGTTATACAGGAACCCGGAAAAGTTCACCGGGCTGCCGTGGGTCAGGTGGCCGCCGTGGGAAAGGTTCATTCCGAGGATGGTGTCCCCGGGCTCCAGCACGGCAAAGTAGACGGCCATGTTGGCCTGGGCTCCGGCATGGGGCTGGACATTGACGTAATCGGCGCCGAACAGTTCCCTGGCCCGATCGATGGCCAGCTGCTCGGAGATATCCACGTGTTCGCAACCGCCGTAGTAACGCTTTCCCGGGTATCCTTCGGCGTACTTGTTGGTCAACACGCTTCCCTGCGCCTCCAGGACCGCTTCGCTGACCATGTTCTCGGAGGCGATGAGTTCCAGCTGATACTCTTCCCGCTCTGTCTCGCCGCGGATCGCCGCGTACACTTCAGGATCAAACTCTTTAAGGATGCTGGACAAAGTGCGTTCCTCCATAAAAGCCGTGATTGGTAAATAATACCTAAACCGTGATTCGCAATTCGTAACCGGACACAGGTTATTGGTGACCAGCCGTTTGTGCTAACTGCATATCACCGATCACGGCTTTTATTCGTCGAACTTCCTTATCCTTCTCTCGTGCCTGTCTCCCTCGAAGGGGGTGTCCAGCCAGGTATCGACGATCTCCCTGGCAAGATCGGTCCCGAGGATCCGCCCGCCCAGGACAAGGACGTTGGCGTCGTTGTGCTTTCGGGCGGCCACGGCGGTGAAGTGATCGTGACAGAGGGCCGCGCGGATGCCCTTGAACCTGTTTGCCATCATGGACATCCCGATCCCGGTACCGCACAGCAGGACACCCCTGTCGGCCGAACCGTCCAGGATCGCCTCACAGACCTTCCTGGCAAAATCGGGATAATCCACGGAAAGGGTGGAGTCGGTACCAAGATCGATGACCTGGACGCCTCTGCCGAAGAGATGTCCCCCGACAAACTCCTTGAGACTGAAACCCGCGTGGTCTGAACCCAGGGCAACCCGGAGACCCACGCGGGAGTTATAACTCATTTTTGTCGACCATCGCCTCGTGGCAGTAGGCACAGAAAGCGCCCATCTTGCGGCCGGCATCGGTCCCGACTCTCAGGTACTTGTAGTTGGGGTTCGAAGGATGGGGGTCATGGCAGCTGCCGCAGGTGATCTCACCGTTGCGGCCCAGGACCTCCTGCGGGACAAAGGCCTTCTTGGGCTTGACGCCAAGGGGGTGGCTCCTGACCAGGATGATAGGCATGATCCCTTCCGACTCGTTGTGACATCCCAGGCACAGCGCGTCGGTGCCGCTGACAGTCGCGCCCGTGGCTGTGTACTTCTCCGCGGTATTGGGCGCGACACCGAAGGAGAAATCGCCCTTGGTGTCGTGCAGGCTGTGACATTCGGTGCAATCGTTGTCGTGAGGTCCGGCAGCCATAAGGATCGCCGGTGAAGCCAGGAATACGAGGGCGATAACAGCCAAAAGGGCCCTTCTCATCATATCCTCCTTGGTAACGGCTCATGGATCGTAAGCGTTGAAAAACGACAAAAAAATATCGTTCTCGATTGTAAGATGAAGACTCTGCCGGCAAAGACAGCCGAATTAGTGAAACTATACTTTCAGGCCCTTTTTTGTCAAGCAAGCTTCTGTTTTTTAACCTATTAAAAGGAGAAAACTGCTAAAAAACAGAAGATGGATTACCTCTCCCTGCAGGCAGCGGCAACTGAAGCTCAACTGACGGTCAAGAGCCGGAAGGTCACGGACGCTTTCCAGTTATCCAGCAGCGAGGCTGTTTTTGTCCTGGGGAAGGGACCCGCCCTGCTCCTGTCCATCGACCCGGGGAAGGGGGGCATCTTCCTCCCTGAAGGGGTGGAGCCTGACCGGAGTTCATCGAACCTGACGGATCTGCTGAGGGCAAGGATCAGGGGAGCCGTCCTGCAGGATGTCGAGATCCCCCAACCCGGAGAGCGGATCGTCCACTTCACTTTCGCCCCCGGTTGGCCGGACCGGAAAGGCGCCCCGATCCTCGTGGTGCTGGAGGTCATGGGCCGTCACAGCAACCTTCTGGTCCTGGAGGAAGGGCGGATCCTGGCGGCTTTCAAAAATGTCCCCCCTGAAAAAAGCCGTGTCAGGCCCGTGGTCCCGGGAAACCGCTATCTTTCCCCTCCCGAAAGATCCGGGACTCCCCTCGGTGAACTTGCCGCCCATCTCCTTCCGGAACCCGGTGCCCCCGATGCCCGGAATGAACTCCTCAAGACCGTTCGGGGCCTTTCGCCCTACACCGTTTCCCAGGCCCTGGCCCGGGCATCCGGAGGCGGAAAGCAGGCCCTTTGTTCCGCGTTGGAGGAGATGGGCCGGGAGGCCTCGGGGGGAAAGGGGTATATCCTCCGATCAGAAGGGAGGGGCTGGCTCTCTCCCTTCGAACCTTTGAAGGGGCGGGAGGACGATACCGTAGAACTTTACGAGCCGTTTTCCAGGGCGGCCCTGGCCTGGCGAGGTCCGGAACCCGACGGTGGTCCCCGGGCACAACCCGCCGCGCAAACCCTCGTATCCGCCCTGGAGAGCATGATCGTTCACATCACTTCGTCTCTCGAACATCTGGAAAGCGAAAGGGACCGCTGCCTCGGGTTCAGAAAGACCAGGGCCATGGCGGAGATACTACTCATCAACGCCTCGGATATCGTGCCGGGTTCCCCATCGGCCACCCTGTCAGACCCTTACGGCGGAGAGGAACCGGTCACCATCGCTCTGGATCCGGAAATTTCTCCCCATGAGAACGCAAACAGGCTATTCGCAGCCGCCCGTCGCCTCGAACGAGGCCTGACCGAACTTGAATCGCGCAAAAATGAGCTCGGTGATGAGCTGCACCGGCTGGAAATGGCCCGGACCGCCCTGTTGGAGCACGGGGATCCGGAGCCTGCCCGGAAGATCCTGGGAAACGACCGGAGCCCGGGGCACGGACGCAGCGGACTGACAGCGGAAAGGCACAGGGGACCGGGCCGACGCAAGGTCGTGGACGGTTTCACCATACTTGTGGGCAAAAGCGCCACGGACAACGAAAAAGTGACCTTCAGGGCCGCCGGCCCCAACGACCTGTGGCTCCACGCCCGGGACTACCCGGGCTCCCACGTTGTCATCCTGACCGGCAGGAGACAGGTCCCCGACAAGGTCCTTTACGCGGCAGCTTCCCTCGCGGCCCAGGGGAGCGGCGCGAAGAACGATACCGCACCCGAGATCATGGTCACCGAGCGGAAATGGGTCAGGAAGCTCAAGGGCGGGAAACCGGGACAGGTGACGGTGGAAAGGTTTAAAACCTTAAGACCAGGAACATCCAGCCCAAAGACCAAAGCCCAAAGTCCAAAGGGGAAGGACAAGTGCTAGGAAAAGTCAGTGCGAAGTGCGACTCGACCAACTCGCCTGGTGCGGAGGGCGGA
>JARGFV010000082.1 GCA_029210545.1 bacterium | reverse complement strand
TGACGCAACCGCACGCCGGGCACCGGTAGCACTTCACCAGCAGGGCTTCGCCATATCCCTCAAAATAGCGGGCGACGTAGCCATGTCCCCAGACCCGCCAGTTGCCGCAACGCGGGCAGCACTGCGGCCTTGGCCATGGATAGCACCGGCCCATTTCAAAAATTTGCTTGAGTTCAACAAGCACCGGCCTTATCATTAAACCTCCATGTAGGACAGGGGCTGTCACCCCGAATGTAAAAGGGCGGAGAGTTCGTCTAAACTCTCCGCCCGCCTTCTATCAACGGTGTCAAAAAAAAGAGCCTTCCGCAACAAGCCCATATTCTCTGACAATCTCTACATAATGGTCAACTCAAACTGACAATATCTCGACTCTTTTGAACCGTTTTTGCTAGGAATCAACAAGGGGATCTGGGGTTCTCTAGCCGAGCAGTTAGGGAAAAAGGCCCATTTTAAAGAGTGCTATTCACCTCTTCAGGCCCCTGGTCAGAAAGCCTGGGAGAACCTTTTTGATGGCGAAACTGTTCTCCTGTTGGTCGACGAACTGCCACCTTACTTTGAAAACGCCAAATCAAAAGCCGTGGGCAATTCAGATCTGGCGCAAGTAACGGCTACCGCCCTCTCAAACCTTCTTGTAGCAATCGGCAAGGAATCCTGCTCACGGGTGTGTCTTGTCATCACAGATCTGGCGGCAGCTTATGAAAGTGGGAGCGCTCAGATCACGGCACTCCTTTCGGATTTTGAAAATGAAACTCACAGAACAGCGATGACCCTCGAGCCCGTCAGACTGAATTCTGATGAGCTCTACCACATCCTCCGCAAGCGGATCTTTACCGGCCTGCCATCTGAAGGTCAAATTGAAGAGGTCGCTCAAGGGTACGCAAAAGCCATCAGGGACGCCAAACAGATGGCTATCACCAGCCAGT
The DNA here is from genome assembly GCA_029210545.1 of bacterium. Lineage (NCBI taxonomy): Bacteria > bacterium. Next base: position 10,555 of record JARGFV010000082.1, on the reverse strand, counting down.
CTCCTGAGGAGTTTGCCCAACACATCACGTCATCCTACCCGTTTCACCCTGGTATCCGTGATCTGTATGCCCGCTTCAGGCAGAACCCAGGCTTCCAACAGACCAGAGGCCTCATCCGGCTCATGAGGATCGTGGTTGCTCGCCTCTGGACGACAGGTATTGCGGAGCATTCATACCTTGTGGGGGCCCACGACCTGGACCTTAACGACCAGGAAACCCGAGCAGAGATCGGCCAGATCAACAGTTCACTGGATAATGCTATCGCCCATGATATCGCTTCGGACGGCCAGGCAGTGGCCGAGGTCATGGCTGCCAACATGGGCAACAAGGATGCAACGGATGCCTGTAAACTTCTGCTCATGGCATCTTTGGCAAACGTTCCTAATGCCACGCTGGGGCTCGCCATTCCTGAACTGGTGGCCTATCTGTGCGAGCCGGGCAGGGATCTCTCAAAACTCAAAGAGGAGACCCTGTCCAAGATTTCGACCGCAGCCTGGTACCTTCACAGCACCAGAGATGGAAAGCTTTTTTTCAAAAACGTTCAGAACCTCATTGCTAAACTGGAATCTCTGGTTCGAGCTTTCGCGCAGGAGCAAGCCGAAAAGGAACTCAGGGAGCGACTCCAGGAACTTTTCAAAGTCACCAATGGATGGTGCTACCAGAAGGTTCAGGTTCTCCCTCCAGTGGATGAGATTGAGCTCGAACAGGACCGGACGACGTTGGTAGTTACTGAACCTCGATTAGGTGGCCACCTCCGACCGGAACTGGTCCAGTTCTATGAGCAGACGATGTGGAAAAACAGGATCTGTTTCCTCACGGGAACAAAGGACACCTACGATCAGCTGATAGATGTGGGGAAACGGCTCAAGGCCGTCCAGCACATCCTCAACGACCTGCAAACGGAGAGAGTCCCTGATAACGACCCGCAGATGCTTCAGGCCAGGGAGCTGAACGAGCGAATCCTGCACAATTTCCACTCAGCTGTCCGGGAGACCTTTACCACCGTCTGGTATCCAACGGAATCAGGCCTCGTCCAGGCTGACTTCCGGATGAAGTTTGAGGGAAACCAGTACTCCGGCGAGCAGCAGATCATCGACGTACTGAAGGAGAAGATGAAGTTCACCGATGATATCTCCAGCGAGACTTTCCGGAAGAAGTGTGAACAGAGGTTATTTACTCAGCAATCCATGCCATGGGGGGAGATCAAGAAAAGGGCAGGCGCTATGCCGAAATGGCAGTGGCACAGAGCAGATGCCCTGGACCGTCTGAGGGAAGACTGCCTGCACAAGGATCTCTGGAGGGAGGATGGTGGTTTTGTCGACAAGGGTCCTTTCCCCCAGCCGAAAACCAACGTTTCCATCCAGGAGCAATCGAGGAACGATAATACCGGCGACGTTGTACTCAGGGTCACCCCCATTAACGGAGACACCATCTATTACGAAATCGGAGGGCCGGCCACTACTGCATCGGCCAAACTGGACGGCTCGAGGTGGGATGGGAACGATCTCAAGGTTTCGTTCCTTGCCGTTGACAGTGCCGGCCGCCATGAGGCGGGAGAGCCCACACTTTGGAAAAACCGGATCACCTTGAAGTACAAAACCTATCAGAAAGGCAGCGATAAGATGATGGAGCTTCAGGCCGCTCCATCAGCCGATGTCTACTACTCGACAGATGGTTCTGATCCCAAAGTTGCCGGGGCTGTCTACGATACTCCCTTCGCCCTACCCAAAGGCACCTCTGTGGTCCTGGCTTACGCAACCAGGGAAGAAATCGAATCAGAAGTTGAGCGCATTGCCATCAGTTGGGAAAAGGAAGAGAAGATCAAGGTTGACCCCCAGAAACCTTTGATTTGGTCCCGCATTCAAGATTTCGCATCAACCCAGGAATCCTATGAGTTTCTGGAAGGCCTCAAGAAATATAAGGCCAGGGCGGAAGGGATAACCATCATCATCGGGGGAATAGCTGGAACAAGGGAGTGGATAGAGCTCACTACCTTCGAAGAAAAGGAGATTGCCCCTGAGCTGATCGAGGAATGCCTCGATGTCCTCAGGAAGATCCAGGGAGACGGCCAGGTCCAGTTAAAAACGCGGAAAGTAGTTTTCCAGGCGGGACAGGACTTCCTGGACTGGGTCGAGGATGGCCGCACAAACTTCACCGCGGAAGAGATAAAACAGTAAATCAATGACCAGGGATAGCTACGATACGTCAAAACGGATTTCCCACTCCTTTGGCTTCGATCCTGCCGAAAGCCAGCATCATTTCGTGGTCACGATACAGCGAGCCTCAACACAGAAGGTTGAGATCAGCGAACATTTCACCTGGGACAGCGTTAAAGGGTCCAGTGAAGTGACATACACCAACAAACTGGATGGCCAGGTGAGGGCAGTCCTCGTCCGTCCCAAATGGGACGCCATCGCCGATGAAGTCCGGGCGCACTTTAACCAACGCCTGAAAAAAATAAGGAAAAAGGCCGGCGCATGGCGCACCGGACCCAACCTGGTGAGGAAGGAACTGGGCAAAGAGCTCGTACTGCTCGCCTGGGCCATTGAGGACGCTGACCCGGGATTGGTTTCCAACGCAGTGGCTAACTGGAAGGGCCTGGTGGCCGAGGAGCGGTGGTGGCTCTATACCCAGACAGCGGCTGCCACCGGGCACGGCACCCTCGACAGGGGTAAGGGCTGGAGAAAAGCCCTGCGTTTTGCCCTTTCCGAAAACCCTGCCATTAACCGTTCGCCTGACGATCTGGTGGTCCCGGAATTTTTCCGTCTGGCCAGTGAAAGTGATTTGGATGAACGGCCGAAAGAAGCCGACGAGAGGGATAACGAATCATGAGCCGTTCAACCAGACCCGCCCCTTCTAGTAAGGTTATAGCCGATCTACATGATGCCAAAAGTTTTATCGAGGATCAGTTCCCGGTTGCGAAGATATCCCAGGAGAGCTTCAAGGAAAGGAAAGCGGTCCAGAGCCAGACCCTCACAGGCCTAGGCAAATGGTGGGGGCGAAAGCCCCTCATCCTGGTTCGAGCTGCTCTCCTGGGCCTTCTTATGCCGGCCTCGGATGACCCCCTCAAAGACCGTGAAGTGTTTCTCCAACTCCTGACCATGGATGATGAAGGCATGGGGCGAAGGAGATCCAAAAAGATCCCTAACCCCCGTTTGGTGGAAGAACTCCTGAGAATGCCGGGTTCCGTGCAGAAGCGATTTCTTAAAGAAGATGGCCAAACAATTAAGAAACTGGACCGGGAGGGTGCACAGAAACTCCAGGTTCTCGTGTTTGACCGCATGCCATTCTCGGAGAAAAGGGAGTATGCCAGCCGACCCGAACAGATCGACGGTCCATCTGACCAGACCTGGAGCAACATTAATGCCCACCTTGGAACAGCAGCATCCTCCCTCCCTGAGTTGGTCGAGGAGCTTGGGCAGAGGCGGTTTGGATCACGACCCAAAGTCGGGGATGCCTTCTGCGGAGCCGGTTCCATTCCCTTCGAGGCGGCGCGGTTAGGGTGTGACGCATACGGTTCGGATCTGAGTCCGGTTGGAACTATTCTCACCTGGGCCTCCCTGAATTTGGTTGGCGGGAGTGAAGAGACAGCCCAGAAGATCCGGGAGGCACAGGAGAAGATCCTCCATGCCGTGGACGAGAAGGTGGTGGAGTGGGGCATCGAAACCAATGAGGTCGGCTGGCGAGCTGACGCCTTCCTTTACTGCGTCGAGGTGAAGGACCCGGAGTCCGGCTACCACGTTCCTCTCCTGCCGTCACTCCTTATCGGCCCCTCCTCCGGAGTGGTGGGCCATCTGGTTCCGGACCATGGGGAAAAAAGGTTCAAAGTAGAGATTCAGTGGGACGCGACCTCCCAGGAGCAGAAGACGGCCAAGGGGATCGGGACCATCAGCAGCTCGCGGCTGGTCCCTCCTGATGGGGGCCCCTCTACTCCTATCGAAGTCATTCGCCGTGGCATGAGGATGTGGGAAAATGAAGATATAGCCCCCCGACCCGATGACGTCTTCCAGGAAAGGCTCTACTGCATCCGTTGGATAGAGACCTATTCTGGTGAGAAAGGTGAGGAGAGGACCCGTAGGCACTACAGGGCCCCGACAGCGGAGGACATGGCCAGGGAGGCCAAGGTCCTCAAACTTCTCAAGGAACGGTTCCCGGAGTGGCAGAAGAAGGGATTCATTCCGAACCGTCGCATCGAACCAGGGAGTAAAACAGATGAGCCAATCCGTACCCGTGGGTGGACCTATTGGCATCACCTGTTCACTCCCCGCCAGCTTCTGCTCCATGGCCTGCTCACGGAGATGACCGAAGAAATCGGGGACACAATCGAGGAAAAGGTTGCAGGCCTCCTTGGAGTCGGTCGCTGCTGTAACTGGAACTCCCGTCTTATGGGATGGGGCGTTGGTGCTGCTCGGGAATCCTTCGCCCAGACCTTCTACAACCAGGCGCTTAACACCTTATATAACTATGGTTCCAAGGGCCTGGGACTGCTCGAAGGTGTCTGGTACATGCGGTATGATCCCCAGGAAATCGATTCGGATTCGGTGGTTATCCCTCTGGATGCCAGGCAGCTGGAACACAAGAGCCATTTCTGGATAACTGATCCCCCTTATGCGGATGCCATCAATTATGAGGAGATCACCGAATTCTTCCTGGCATGGTATGGAGGTCGGCTGCCAGTTCTTTTCCCCGACTGGTATGCCGACTCGAAAAGAGCCCTGGTCGTTAAGGGAAACGATCAGGGTTTCCGCCAGGCCATGGTGGAGTGTTACGAAAAAATGGTCCACCATATGCCGGATAACGGCATGCAGATCGTTATGTTCACCCATCAAGATGCAAGGGTCTGGGCGGACCTTGCTTTGATTCTATGGGCCGCCGGCCTGCGCGTGACCGCCGCCTGGTGCATTTCGACAGAGACAGATGCCGTCATCAAGGAAGGCAATTACGTTCAGGGAACTGTGCTTCTCGTCTGCCGTAAAAGAACGGAGGAGGAGCCGGTGTTCCTGGACGAGATCGCCTACAAGATTGAAGCCGAAGTCAGGGAACAACTCGACAGCATGACGGCTTTGGAGGATGACAGCGACCCCAATTTTGCCGACGCTGACTATCAGCTGGCAGCCTACGCCGCTGCTTTGAGGATCCTGACGGAGAGGCCTATTGAGGAAGTCGATCCGGCCCGGGAGATACAACGAGAAAGGTCACGTGGAGAGGTCAACCCGGTAGAGCAGATGATCGTCAACGCTGTCAAGGTTGCCTGTGACCATCTTGTCCCTAAGGGGATCGACCGGGAGGTATGGAAGACTCTTTCCCCCATGGAGCGGTTCTACCTCAAAGGTCTGGAAGTCGAGGGACACGGAGAACTGCGCAGCGGTGTTTACCAGGAACTGGCCAGGGGTTTCGGGGCTGCCGATTATTCGGCCCTTCTAGCCTCGACCAAGGCGAACCAGACAAGGCTGAAAACAGCAACGGAGCTCGGACGACGTGGACTTTCTGGGGACGGGTTTGCAGGTTCTCTTCTCCGCCAGATCCTCTTTGCGATCCATTCTGTTGGAAAAAATAATGAGGTGAAAAGCGGACTCGACTGGTTCCATACGGAGCTGCCCGATTACTGGAACAGCAGGGAGAAGATCATACACCTGCTGGAAAACCTTGCGTCCACTGGCGGTGTGCGGGGTCTGGATCACTGGACTGAGGATGCCAGGTCAGCCGCTCTTCTGGCAGGGGCCGTGAGGAACGACCATGTGTAGAGGTTGCTGGCTTCCAATATCACATTTTCAGGTAGGTAGGTGACAGCGCATGAGCCCTGTACGAAGGTTTTCTTCCCGGCTCGAACCACTGTCACAATCGTTCCTGCTGGACAGGCTCAGGGGCGCCAAGTCCTACGACCGGATCGCCGGTTACTTCTCATCGTCCCTTATAGAGGTAGCCGGCGAGGAGTTGGAATCCATAACAGGCCCCATTAGGCTCATCTGTAACTCCGATCTGAACCCTGCCGATGTCATCACTGCCAAGGCTGCCCAGGCTGCCCTACGGCGATCGTGGTGTGCTTCCCAGCCGGAATCCTACCTCGATCTTGAGGGAGGAGAAAAGGCAAGATCCAGGTTCCAGGCCCTCTTTGAATACCTCAGGAGCGGTAAGTTGCAGGTGCGCGTCCTGCCCGATAACGCCTTTGGCCTGGTCCATGGGAAGGCCGGAGTGGTCACCCTGGCCGATGGAAGCAAAACGAGCTTTCTAGGCAGCGCCAACGAGTCTAAATCCGCATGGGAGATGAACTACGAGCTGGTCTGGGAGGATTCCTCCTCCGAGGCTGTCGAGTGGGTCCAGGAAGAGTTTAACGCCCTTTGGAGTTCCCCCTACTCTATCCCTCTTGCTGATTTTGTTGTTGAGGATCTGGGCCGATTGTCAAAAAGGAAAGTCATCCCGACACGGGAGGGATGGAAGGGCGAAGAAACACAAGAGGGTCAGATGGACCCCGCCCCTGTCGTCATCGAGTCTCCCGTTTACCGTCGTGAGGTTGGTCTGTGGGAACACCAGAAATACTTTGTCAAGACAGCTTTCGATGCCCACAAGGGCCCCCTTGGCAAGGCCCGGTACATCCTTGCGGACCAGGTCGGATTGGGGAAAACCCTTCAGCTGGCTATGACAGCCCTGCTCATCGGTCTATCTGGGGATAAGCCGATCCTCATCATCTGCCCGAAGACACTCATATGGCAGTGGCAAGGGGAGATGCTGGATCTCCTGGGAATGCCGTCTGCGGTATGGATAGGGAAACAGTGGGTAGATGAACGTGAAATTGAATACCCGGTGACAGGATCCGAGGGGATCCGACGGTGCCCGCGCCGTGTGGGGATCGTATCAGGGGGGTTGGTCACGCGAAGGTCTGATGCGGTCAAACATCTTCTTTCCCTGACTTATGATTGCGTGATCCTTGATGAAGCCCATCGTGCCCGCCGTAAAAACCTGGGGGACGGTAGGGATAATGAAGCACCAGATGCGAACAATCTCTTGGCTTTCATGAAGCAGATCGCCGACAGAACACAGAGCCTGCTCCTGGCAACAGCGACTCCTGTCCAGATCAGGCCGATTGAAGCCTGGGACCTTCTTGATATCCTGAGTCATGGTGATGAATCCGTATTGGGAAACTCCTTTAGCCGTTGGAGAAAGTCGGGGCAGGCCCTCTCCCTGGTCATGGGAAGCGATCAGCCACCTGAAAGTATTGAGGAGCAATGGGAATGGATAAGAAACCCTCTCCCTCCGAAAGAAGAGCATCGGGATTTCGAAATACTGCGGGCAAAGCTGGCCCTTGAAGACAAGAAATCTGTTGTAGACGGGGATGCCATTATGGGATTCAAAGCACCCGAAGTTTCGCGACTGCGGGACCTTTTTCCCCGATACATCAAGGATCACAATCCGTTCATTACCAGAATTATCCGGCGAACCAGGGAGCAGCTGGAAAACCAGATTGACCCGGAGACCAACGAGCCACTTTTGCAAAAAATCGGTGTTGAGCTGTTTGGTGAGGGTGATAGGGAGGCCATCTTATTGCCGCCCTACCTTCACGAAGCCTACGACCTCGCTGAGGAATTTTGCCGCACCCTGGGTCAGCGAATGAAGGGGGCAGGGTTTTTAAAAACACTCCTTTTAAGGCGCGTTGGCAGCACCGTGTATGCCGGATTGAAAACGGCCCAAAAGATGCTCTCCGAATGGGAAGACCTCGATCCAGTGATGGAGGAGGAAGAGGACCTTTTTGGGGAGGAAGAGCCAGTTGAGATGGCCAGTATCTCTCGAAGCCTGACTTCGACAGAAAGGGATCTTCTGGAAAAGTTCGTTGCGGCGCTGGAAGCGAACCAGGAAAGGGACCCCAAGTATCAGGTTGTCCTCGAATGCCTGGCGGCCCGAAGGTGGCTTGAGCGCGGGTGTATTATTTTCAGCCAGTACCGTGACTCGGTGCTATGGCTGGCGGAGCAGCTTACCGAAGAGTACCCTGAGGAACAAATAGCTGTATACTCCGGCTCCCAATCGTCAGGGATTTATCTGCGGGGCGCCTGGACTCGGAAAAATCGCGAAGACATTAAAACTATGGTTAGAAAGGGCGAGCTGAAACTCATGATCGGAACGGATGCCGCCTCGGAAGGGCTGAACCTGCAACGGCTTGCCACGTTGATTAACCTGGACCTTCCGTGGAACCCCACCCGTTTGGAACAGAGAAAAGGCCGCATCCAGCGAATCGGCCAGGTTCATGACAAAGTTTACGTTTACAACATGCGATACAAGGATTCTGTTGAAGACCGGGTGCATCAGCTCCTGTCCGATCGTCTCAAGGATATCTATAACCTGTTTGGCCAGCTCCCGGATGTGCTGGAGGATGCCTGGGTTGCCATGGCCATGGGTGAAAGGGAACAGGCCGCAAAAATCATAGACGAGGTACCCAAAAGTCACCCCTTCGAATTAAGGTACGCCAATGTGGAGAGGATCGACTGGGAATCGTGTGAGAAGGTGCTGGACCCCCGGGTTATAGCATCAATCATGCGTTCAAACTGGTCGTAAATTTCACAATAAAAGAGCCGTGCAATTGTCATTACTTGACATGCAGGTTCAAACCGTGTGGTCAGTTCCAGCCGTCGCTCTTTGAGCTATGGCTTGGCAAGCTCTCCTTTCACACTTTTTGAGAAATGGTTGAATCCAAAACCCCACCTTGCATTCCTACCTTTTCATGAACTAGTCTAACCCCATGCCCCGCTTGATTCCCACACCACTGCCTGAATCGGTCCGCAACGACCCGTTGCGGGATGCGGAGCAGGCCGTTTACGAGGCCTTCGCTTCCCACGCTCCTGACGACAGCATTATCTTTTACAGCGTTTCATGGCTGGGCAGGCCATCGCCGGGACAGGCTCCCGTGGATGGGGAGACCGATTTTGTGGTTGCCCATCCGGACAACGGGATCCTGGTCATCGAGGTCAAGGGCGGGAAGATCAAATACGATGGTGCTACCGATCAATGGTACAGCATAGACGGCAGTGGTAAAGAACACCGCATCGACGATCCCTTCGACCAGGTCAAAAAGAGCAAGTATGCCCTTCTGAGTAAGATCAAGCAGGCGCCCGGCTGGAACCGCAAATATGTAAGACTGGGGCATTGCGTCATTTTCCCGGACTCCGCACGACCCTCCGGCCCCATCAGCACCGATTCAGCCCACGAGATGATGGCCTTTACCCGTGACCTGGGCTGGATGGACAAGTGGCTGGATAACGCCTGGGAGTACTGGAGCGGGAAGGATCTGGAAAGTGTGGAATTCGGCGCCCGGGGCATGGAGATGGTCGAAAAGCTCCTGGCCCGGAGTTTCCAGCTGGAACACCCCCTGGCGGCGGACATCGCCGCTGATTCGAAACAGATCCTGCAGCTGACTGAAAGGCAGTTCGATCTCCTGGGCTACCTTCGAAGGAGAAGGAGAGTGGCCATCTCCGGAGGTGCAGGCACCGGCAAAACCATGCTGGCAGTGGAGAAAGCGAAGCAGCTGGCCGGCGAAGGGATGAAGGTGCTGCTCACATGTTTCAACCGACCCCTGGCAGAGTTCCTGGAAGACCGGGCGGGAGAGCATGAGGACATCACGGTGCGCAACTTCCATTGGCTCTGCCACGACATGGCTGAAAAGGCCGAGCTGCCGGAGATCCAGGTGCAGGATTCTCCCTCATCGAACTACTTCAACGAGGTGCTTCCCAACGCTTTCATGAAGGCACTTGAGATGATGCCGGAAGAACGTTTTGACGCCATCGTGGTGGATGAGGGGCAGGACTTCCGTGAGGAATGGTGGACCATGCTCCAGCTATCCATGACCGACCCGGAACAGAGCATCCTCTATGTCTTCTACGACGACAACCAGCGGCTCTACGGCCACAAGGACGCTATACCGCAGGGACTGGACGAATACCCGCTCGATCAGAACCTGCGTAACACCAGGTCGATCTACGACCTGGCCTCCAGATTCTATGAAGGGGAAGCGATGGAAGCAGGGGGGCCGGCGGGAAGGCCGGTTGAGTTCATCAAGGCAGGTGGCGAGAGGGAGCGGCAGAAGGGCGTGAGCCGGACCCTTCACAGGCTCATCATTGATGAACGCATCTCACCCGCATCCATCGCGGTCCTGTCCGGCCGATCGACTGAGAAAAGCTCCCTGGCAGAGGACGGAAAGATCGGCGCCTTCCAGGTGTGCAGCGGCGAAGAATGTGACGAGGATAAGGTCGCCTTTGAATCCATACGCCGCTTCAAGGGTTTGGAAAGACCGGTGGTCATCCTCGTTGAACTGGAGGACGTTCTGGACCAGGAGGACCTGCTGTATGTGGGGATCACCAGGGCCAACGCACATTTGGTGGTTGTGGGGAGTGATGAAACGTTGGATGTGCTACGGTAAGATACTTGGTGGTTAGCTTTCCTGATTGCGTAAGGGATGAACAAGGTTAGTAGTTGTTTTTTCGGAACAGGCGGTGATGTCTTTATAGTGGTGTAAAAAGAGACGGCGCAGGCCGCCTTCTGTAGAATGGGTTGAGCTTGAATCAATCCATAG
>JARGFV010000081.1 GCA_029210545.1 bacterium | reverse complement strand
CCGGCGTTAAGGGGCGAGTATGTCCCGATGAAGTAGTTTCCTTCATTTAAAGCCGAGGTTGGCACCAATTTAATCGTTCCCTTAATTGCGATGTCGCGCCGGCATCGTCATGGAGTGAATTGTCACTTATTTGTTGATAAAATCCGGGCTTTTCGGATGCGCTCTAACTACAATTCCTTGATCAGAATTTAACATTATCTGGTAAGGGGAGCTATTATTGCCCTCGCAGGAGTATGAAATGGCACGAGAGAAGGTCCTGCTTATCGAGGATGAGAAGGACATCCAGGAGCTTGTCCGTTACAACTTGACCCGGGATGGGTTCGAGGTTTCGACCGCTTTTTCCGCCGAGGAGGGTATCGAAACTGCCGCTACCTGGAAGCCTGACATGATCCTGCTGGACCTGATGCTGCCCGGAATGGACGGGCTTGAAGCTTGCCGGGTCCTTAAACACGGGGAACAGACATCCGCCATCCCGGTGATCATGGTAACAGCGAAAGGTGAGGAGTCCGATATCGTCCTGGGCCTTGAAATTGGTGCAGATGATTACATCGTCAAACCGTTCAGTCCGAAGGTGCTCGTGGCAAGGGTAAGAAGATCTCTCAGAAGGGCCCGTGAAGACACCGAGGGAGGCGAAGGGGCACCCATCGAGCAACAAGACATCTATATCCATCCTGGCAGACGGGAGGTCAGGGCGGGAGAAGAATCCATCTCCCTCACCTTCACAGAGTTCAATATCCTCCTTTTCCTTGCCCGGAGACCCGGATGGGTCTTCACCCGCACCCAGATCGTCGATGCCGTCAAGGGCGACGACTACCACGTAACCGACAGGGCCGTAGACGTGCACATCCTTGGCCTTCGAAAAAAACTGGGTGATCACGGAGATGTTATCGAGACCGTTCGTGGGGTGGGGTATCGGTTTAAAGAATAGTGCTATGGGCTATGTGCTATGGGCACCTCCGTCAGGAGCCATATTGACCCGCAACAGCCTTTTATCAAGACTTCTGCCTGTCTACCTCGTCACGGTAGTGCTCTCTCTCGCAGCCATGACCTGGATGGCGGCGAGGGACATGAACAGCTTCTACTACCGTCAGAAGGTGGACGACCTCACATCTATCGCCCGGATTGCTTCCAGCTCAGCCCAACAGTTTTTTGAGGTTGGAAATAACATTTCCGCTCCAACCTCCCCGCAGGACTGGTGTAAAGGGTTCGCCACCAGGTCCGGTACCAGGGTCACCATGATCGGCCAAAGCGGTGCTGTTCTGTGCGACTCGGAAAGGGATCCGGCCGGGATGGACGACCACTCCAGCAGGCCTGAGATAAGGCAGGCACTTGCTGAAGGAGATGGCTCTTCGGTTCGTTACAGCTACACCCTGGAGAAGAACCTGCTGTATGTCGCGGTCCCCCTTGAGGGTACCGGGGAAGGCTCCGTGGTGAGGGTAGCCGTGCCTGTTTCCAGCCTCACCGATGCCCTTCTCTCAGCCCGCTACCGTCTTTTTGCAGGGTCCGTGGCTGCTGGGCTTCTCATCGTCCTGGTCACCGTACTGCTGTCACGCAGGATCACCTCTCCCCTGAGGGAGATCCATGAAGGAGTGGACAGGTACGCCAGGGGAGAGTTCTCGGTTCCCATCCGGAGCACGGGTACGAAGGAGTTCGTGACCCTCGCCACCGAGATGAACCGGATGGCCCAGCAGCTCGATGACCGCATGCGGACTGTGATCAACCAGCGCAACGAACTGGAGGCCGTCCTGTCCAGCATGGTGGAGGGGGTCCTTGCCTTCGATACTGATGAGCGTCTGATAAGCCTCAACAGGGCAGCCGCCTTTCTGCTTGGTGTCAGGGAAGAAGATGTGGTCGACCGGCCTATCCAGGAGGTCCTCCGGAACTCGACCCTTCAGCGGTTCGTGTCCACTACCCTGGAAAGCGATTCACCTCTTGAAGAGGAGGCCGTTTTTTATAATGGTCAAAAAAGGTATATACAGGCCCACGGTACACCCCTGAACGATGCGGCGGGAAAACGCATGGGAGCCCTCGTTGTTCTAAACGACGTCACCAACATCCGCCACCTGGAGAACATCCGTAGAGAGTTCGTTGCCAACGCCTCCCACGAGATCCGGACTCCCATCACCTCCATCAAGGGGTTCGTCGAGACCCTTATGGACGGGGCTCTCGACGATCCCGAGGTAACCAGGCGGTTCCTGGGGATCATCGGGAAGCACTCAGACAGGCTCAACACTATCGTAGCAGATCTCCTGGACCTCTCCAGGGTTGAAACAGCATTGGAATCCGGCGAGATGAGCTTCGAGGAAAGCAGCATCCGGGAGGTCGTTGACAAAGCGGTGGAGGCCTGTCACGCGGGGATCGAGGAGAAAGATATCCGACTGAAGGTCAACTGTCCCCAGGAGCTCAGGGGAAATATCAACCCTCCCCTCCTCGTCATGGCCCTGATCAACCTTCTCGAAAATGCGGTCAAGTACAGCAAGGACGGGGGCAGGATCATTATCGTATGCAGTAAAACCGAAAGCACCCTCGAACTGAGCGTCCAGGACGAAGGATCTGGTATCGAGGCAAAACATCTGCCCCGTCTTTTCGAGCGATTTTACCGTGTGGACAAGGCAAGGAGCAGAGAGGTAGGCGGCACCGGGTTAGGTCTTGCCATCGTCAAGCATATCGTTCAGGCCCACAACGGTGAGGTCTCCGTGACCAGCACGCCCGGGAAGGGCAGCACGTTCACCATCTCCTTGCCGGCATGATGAAGCCCAGCCGGTGAGCCAGGATCTCATCGGTTGAAAACTCAGCTGTGCCTTTATGCACCCGTTCCAGTATTGCTCCCTCGGGACACAGCGACCAGGCATGGACATAGGACACAGACCCCTCTCCCTAATACCATCCCATCACAAGGTTCCTGATATCTCTCCTTTTCTTGCCTTCTTTTAACCTCCTCCTAACCCTTTCCTAACATTCAGGGTTCATAATCCCGACCGTAACCTGGAGAAACGAGGTTGAGCGTCCCGCATGGGACCGGCCTTAGCTTCCTGGAATTAACGGCTTATCAAACTGTAGAGAAAGGACGTTAAAATGAAAAAGACCACGATCATAGCTGTAATGGCGGCATTGATTTGCCTCACCTTCGCGGGCATCGGGGCGGCTGAGGTCAAGGTGGACAGCAAGCTTCCCTCCTACAAACCTGTCAAGGGAGTTTCCGGGTCCATCAACGGTGTTGGCTCCGACACCCTCAACAACCTCATGACTCTCTGGGCCGAAGGGTTCAAAAAGTTTTACCCCAACGTTTCTGTCGAGATAGAGGGTAAGGGTTCATCCACAGCGCCACCGGCCCTCATCGCCGGTACCTCCAACTTCGGGCCCATGAGCCGCAAGATGAAGGACAAGGAAGTGGATGAGTTCGTTGGCAAGTTCGGCTACAAGCCGGTGGCTCTTCCCACCTCCATCGATATGCTGGCCGTTTACGTGAACAAGGACAACCCGGTCGAGGGCATGTCCTTCCCACAGGTGGACGCCGTTTTCTCCAAGAGCCGCAAAATGGGATACAAGAAAGACATCTCCAACTGGGGCCAGGTAGGTGGTAAAGGCAAGTTCTCCAACCTGCCTGTTTCCATCTACGGCAGGAACTCCGCTTCGGGCACCTACGGCTACTTCAAGGAAAACGTCCTGGGTAAAGGCGACTACAAGGACTCCGTGAAGGAACAGCCCGGCTCCTCCGCGGTAGTCCAGGGTGTGGCCACAGACCTTGGAGGGATCGGTTACTCCGGCATCGGCTACAAGACAGCTGATGTAAAGGTAGTCCCCCTCGCGAAAAAAGAAGGGGGCAAGTTCATCCCGGCCGAGCCCCAGTACGCCTACAGCGGCGAGTATCCTCTGGCCAGGTTCCTTTATGTGTACGTCAACTTCAAACCGGGCAGCGACCTGGACCCTCTCCGCAAAGAGTTCGTCAAGTACATCTTCAGCAAGGAGGGCCAGGAAGTGGTGGTCAAGGATGGTTACCTTCCCGTTTCCGCAAAGATCGCCGATGAAGCTCTCAAGTCCGTGGGCATCAAGTAGAGACACCGGGTGTATTTTTATTAAACCACGAGCTTGTTGATAATATGGGCGGGGGCCTTACGGGCCTCCGCCCGCTTCCATTGCAAGGATCCTCTTATGTCAACTCCCGGAGCCTTTACAGGTCGAAAAAGAAAAAAGGAAACCCCCTGGTCTGTCAAGGCAGGGGATTTCCTTTCGAAATGGATCATCACCGTTGGAGGGATCGGGACCGTTATCGCAGTTTCCACCGTCTTTTTCCTTCTCCTCTGGGTTGTCTATCCTCTGCTCAAACCGGCTACCCTCGGGGCTCAGCACCCCCTGGAACTTCACGAAAAAATGTCGCGGGTCATCCACACCCAGGTGGACGAATACAGGACCATGGTCTGGCAGCTGTTTTCCGACGGCAACGTGAAGGCCTTCAGCCTTGCAGATGGCACCCTGATCGAACAACGGCAGCTGTTCCCCGGAAGGAAGATCACAGCATCCTCCTTTTCCCTCTCCACGCCGGATGCCATCGTCGGTTTTTCAGACGGTACCGTGTCCTTCGGCAAGATCAGCTTCGAAACCGGGTTCCTTGATATCGAGGACGCCAGTGAACAGGTGCGTGCACTTTCAGGAGCTGATATCGGCCGTATCGGCGACGCCACGGTCCAGAGGATCTCCCGGGACCAGTTTCGGACACAGAGGCTGGCTGTTTCCTTTGGCGAACCAATAAAGGGGGACACGGGAACAGCCGTTGTTCTCATCGATCAGAGCACCGACGGCTCGGACCGTGTCTACTCAGTGTTCCATGAGGACCGGACTTTCCAGCTTGTGCGGGTCGAAGAGAGGGAGAACATGCTCACGGGCGAGGTGTTCGTGGATACCGATTCCACCTCCCTGTCCTTCAGTGCCATTCCCAGGGATGGCAAACCTGTCTTCATCGCCCTTTCAGGACTTGGTGACACCGTTTCCATTGCGTGGCCGGACGGCACGCTGGCACGGTTCAACACCCGCGATTTCGAGAGGCCCTTTCTCCAGGAGGTCCTGGACCTGGTCCCGGAAGACGGAGAATCCCTGACAGTCCTGAAATATCTCCTGGGCAGGACCACGCTCCTCGCCGGGGACAGCACCGGGGTGGTGCGGGCCTGGTTCCCGGTGCGCATTCCCATGACGGGGACAGGTGAAGATGAACTGAAACTGGCTCAGGCCCATGAGTTCCCCGGGGCCAAAAGCCCGGTCACATCCATTGCATCCTCCGCCAGGATGCGGATGATCGGGATCGGTTACGAAGACGGTACCTCCAGGGTCGTTCACGTGACCAGCCACAAGGAGTTGGCCGACCTTCCCTCCCCTGGAGGTAACGGGCCTGTCCTCGACATGGTGTTCGCCCCTAAAGACGACACCCTGCTGGTGGCTCTTCCCGACAGGTTCCTTGTAAGGGAAATGACACCATACTACCCGGAAACCACCTTCCGCTCCCTGATTCTGCCAGTCTGGTACGAGGGCGCCAGCGGCCCGGAACATGTGTGGCAGTCCTCTGCGGCCACTGACGATTTCGAGCCGAAATACGGCCTGATGCCCCTCATCTTCGGAACACTGAAAGCCACCCTGTATTCCCTGTTTTTCGGTGTGCCCATCGCCCTGATGGCAGCCGTGTTCACCAGTGAATTTCTGACTCCCCGGGTCCGGAGCCGGGTCAAGCCCGCAGTAGAGCTCATGGCCAGCTTGCCCAGCGTCGTTCTCGGTTTCCTGGCCGCCCTTGTTTTCGCCCCCGTTGTGGAGGATCTGCTCACGGTATTTCTGGCCACTTTCGTGACCATGCCCCTGGCTTTTCTCCTGGGTGCCTACGTGTGGCAGCTCCTGCCCCACGGCTGGACGATCAGGATGCAAGGGTACCGTTTCTGGTTCCTTTTCCTCCCCGTCCCCCTTGGAGGGGGGCTTGCCATCCTGGCAGGACCCCTGTTGGAACAACTGTTCTTCGCAGGGAACATCATCGCCTGGCTGGACGGACAGCTGCCGGGGACCTGGGGAGCCTGGACCTTTCTCATGATCCCGGTTTCCGCTCTTGCCGCTGCCTGGATCTCTGCCATCAGGGTCAGCCCGTGGGTTAGGAACCTCACTGCCGGATGGTCGCGGAACCGGTGTGCCTGGATCGATCTATCCAGGTTCGCCTTCACTGGCCTGGCCATCCTGGCGGGAGCCGGAGCTGTGGGAGGACTGCTGAGCCTGCTCGGCCTCGATCCACGGGGCAGCGTGTTCGGGACCTACGTGCAGAGAAATTCCCTGGTCGTCGGGTTCGTCATGGGCTTTGCCATCATACCCATCATCTACACCATCAGCGAGGACGCCCTTTCGGCTGTCCCGGAACACCTTCGCTCAGCCTCCCTGGGGGCAGGCGCCACTCCATGGCAGACGGCCGTCAGGATCATCATCCCCACCGCCATGAGCGGGCTGTTCTCGGCCATCATGATCGGGTTGGGACGGGCCGTCGGTGAGACCATGATCGTGCTAATGGCGGCCGGGAACACGCCCATCATGGAGATGAACATCTTCAACGGTTTCAGGACGCTTTCGGCCAATATCGCCGTGGAGCTTCCGGAGGCCGTTGTGGGCAGCACCCATTACAGGACCCTTTTCCTGGCCGCCCTGGTCCTCTTCCTCATGACCTTTGTACTGAATACGGCAGCTGAGATCGTGAGACTCAGGTTCAGAAAGAGAGCAAGCGAACTATGAGCCACACAACACAAGAGAGCGGGGAAAAGGTGTCAAAGCCCCTTTCTTCCCACAGGAGGAGAAAGTCAAGAGCCTCCTTCTACGCCCAGGGGGAGCCCATGGTGTGGCTCACGGGCGGAGGGCTCGTCATCTCCATCCTCATGATCGTGGGCCTTTTATCCCTCGTCCTTTACCAGGGCATGAAAACGTTCTGGCCATCGCACATTAAGAGGGTTGTCACCACAGACGGCTCCGTTTTCATGGGCGAAGTCACCCGTATCGAAGATCCCTTTCGCAACCCGGACGACGTGGAAGGTAAGCAAACCGGGGGACGCAGGCTTTTCAGAACGGGCAACTTCGATATCACCGGCGAGCATTATCGCTGGATCGAGAACGACCAGGTAGCTGAAGAGGAACAGTCCGAGTGGGCCCTTGTGATCGAGCGTACTGAATGGGGGATCTTCTATGGTTTCCCGAAGGAGTTCCAGGTCGAAGGACAAACCGTTGCGACTGATCCCGGTGAGATATACGCAAAATTCCTTGAATTAACGGACGAAGTCAGCAAGCGCAGGGATCAACGTCGAAAGCTCGAAACAGTTGATCTGGGCAAGGTCAACCATCTCCTCGAAAAGGCCCGCCTTGCTGTGACCAGCGCTGAAATGGAAAACGGAAAAGGCTCTCCACAGTGGAAGGAGGCCGAGGCGCACTACGCTGAGTCAGAAGAGAAGGCCGCTGAAAAATTCAAGGCGATCCGTCAGCAGATCGATGCTCTCAACAGGTCCAATGGCCGGTTTGTCATGGTGATGGAAACAGCCCAGGGAGTGGAAAAAGGGATCCCCCTGACCGACGTCATCAGGGCCTTTCCCCCCAACCGGCTCAGCCTCCTAGGTAAAACCGGGGTCTACCTGTCCCGATGGGTGGAGTTCCTGGTAGATGAGCCCAGGGAAGCCAACAGCGAGGGTGGAGTGTACCCTGCTATTTTCGGGACCGTGATCATGACCCTGATCATGTCCCTTGCCGTTATGCCCTTCGGCGTCATGGCCGCCCTGTACCTGAGGGAATATGCCAGGGCAGGGACCATGATCAGCATCGTCCGCATTTCCATCAACAACCTGGCGGGGGTTCCAAGCATCGTCTTCGGTGTATTCGGGCTGGGTTTCTTCTGTTACATCATTGGCGCTTCGGTGGACCAGCTTCTGTTTGAGGAGCGCTTGCCTAACCCGACTTACGGGAAGGGAGGGGTCTTATGGGCAGCCCTTACCCTGGCCCTTCTGACCCTGCCGGTGGTCATCGTCGCCACTGAAGAGGCCCTGGCTGCAGTGCCTAACTCCATGAGGGAGGGATCGTACGCGTGCGGGGCGAGCAAGTGGCAGACAATAAAAAGGATTGTCTTGCCCAGGGCGCTGCCCGGCATCATGACCGGCATGATCCTGGCCATGGCCAGGGGAGCCGGTGAGGTGGCGCCCCTTATGCTCGTTGGAGCCGTCAAGCTGGCTCCCGAGCTTCCTGTCGATGGGATCTTTCCGTACATCCACCCGGAGCGAAGCTTCATGCACCTTGGTTTTCATATTTACGACCTGGGCTTCCAGAGCCAGAACAGCGAAGCGGCCAAACCGATGGTCTTTACAACCACCCTGCTCCTCATCGGCATCGTTTTCCTGCTGAACGTCGTTGCTGTAAATCTCAGGACAAGGTTGAGAAAAAGGTTTCAGTCGGCTGCGTTTTAGTTAATCAGCTGACAGGTAACAGGTAACAGGTAACAACAAAATACAACATGTGCACAAAAGGAAAAATAAGATGAGTGAACTGCAGAAAACGACAGGTGACCAGCTAGAGGGTGCAAGTGATGATATCAGCCGTCTGGAACTGATCGCACAGGGCCGAACCTTCCCCACTGACTTGCACAAGGGAGTCGACTGGAAAGAGCCCATTCTCGAGATCAGGGATTTTAATCTCCACTACGGTGAGAAGCAGGCCCTTTTCAACGTGAACATGAAGATCCCCAGGGGCCAGGTCACGGCCCTCATCGGCCCTTCGGGGTGCGGAAAATCAACTCTTCTGCGCTCGGTTAACAGGATCAACGACCTGCTTCCCACCGTCAGGATCAAAGGGGACATCAACCTGAACGGAGAGTCCATGTACGCTCCGGGCGTTGACGTCATCGAGCTGAGGAAACGGATGGGCATGGTGTTCCAGAAACCCAACCCCTTCCCCATGAGTATCTACGAGAACGTCGTTTATCCCCTTCGCATAGACGGGGAACGGGACAAGAACGTTCTGGACGAGGTTTGTGAGAACAGCCTGAAGGGGGCTGCCCTCTGGGAGGAAACCAGGGATCGCCTTCACGAGAGCGCCCTGGGCCTCTCAGGCGGACAGCAACAGAGGCTCTGCATCGCAAGGGCCATCGCCGCCGAGCCGGAGGTCCTTCTGATGGACGAACCGTGTAGCGCCCTGGACCCCATCGCAACCAACAAGATCGAGGACCTCATCGAACAGTTGAAGGGTGAATATTCCATCCTTATAGTTACCCACAACATGCAGCAGGCGGCCCGCACCAGCGACTTTACCGCCTTCATGTACCTGGGCCATCTGATAGAATACGGATCCACGGAAACTATCTTCGTTCGCCCCCACCTGCGTGATACCATGGACTATGTAACGGGCCGGTTCGGTTAAAGGAGATCGAAAAATGACACTTCAGCTACACAAAGAGATAGAGAAACTCAAAAAAATGCTCCTCTTCCTGATGACAGTGGTCGAGGAAAGCCTGAGCAAGGCGGTCATAGCCATGGAAAACAGGGACTCAGATCTTGCCCAGGAGGTCATTGAGGGAGACAGGCGTATTGATGAGATGGAAGTTGAGATCGCCGAGGAGGGGCTGAAGATCCTGGCCCTGCACCAGCCGGTGGCCGTGGACCTGCGGTTCATCGTTTCGGCCATCAGGACCAACAACGAGCTTGAGCGGATAGGAGACACTGCTGTCAACCTGGCTGAGCGGGCGGCATTCCTCTGCACCAGGCCGCCCCTTAACCTGCCCCTGGACTTTTCAGGGATGGCCGACAAGGCCCAGGAAATGGTCCGCCTGAGCCTGGACTCCTTCATCAACATGGACGTCGATCTTTCCAGGAAAGTCATCAGGATGGACGATGTGGTTGATGATATGAACAAGGAGATGTTCGACATGGTCTACGCGAAGATCAAGGAGATACCGGACCGCGCCGAATCTCTCATTCACACGCTGTCTGCTACCCGCCACCTGGAGCGCATCGCCGATCACGCCACCAACATCGCGGAAGATGTCATCTACATGGTCACCGGCGAGATCATCCGCCACCAGGCCGAGGATTTCAGCGAGAAGAGCTGAAGGCGCTGTTCCCGGAAAAAGCGTTAAAAGCACTATCATCGAGGAGGAAGGCGACGATTCCCGGCGAGGTAGTCGAAGGCCCTTTGCGCTCCGCCGCCCGCGCGCGGGCAGACGATGACCACGGGACCCGAACCTGATGCAATCTGGTCAAGAACGGTGTCCAGCCTGGTCTTTTCCATTTCGGACTTGACGGGGTAGGCGTAGGTAGCCAGCGCACCTTTTATGTGGTGCTGATCGAACTCCTCTTTAACCTGTATATCCACAACGGTCATGGGGGCGCTGGACTCCATCCTTGCTTTAAGGTCCGCAGGGGCCATGTAGTTGTAACCCACCTCCCCCCCCGGCAATGGCGGGAGCGGCAATAAGCGTCAAGGTGCCAAGCAGCACGGCGGCAAAGAGAACGAAAACGGTTCTGGTCATGGACAAGCCTCCTTCGGCAGTCAGGTTGGTGATCACAAATCAGCCCGGGGCAACATGGCTGAAGGGGATATTAATATATTGAAGAATACAATGGCAAACATTGTTTATGTCTATGGCTACGGCGCCTGTATCCCACTTCTGACAGTGAAATAACAGCTTCCACCTTCCACTTTCCACTTAATTGGAGACTTCCACAGTCTTTAAAACAGTAAAGACAGCAGCACCCCACCATTTCAGGTACTACCCTTAGTAACCCCACCCTTTACCGAGGGTTTCTATATCCCATCAGCCTTTGTCAAAACTTCGGGCGACCGTTAAAGCTTCGTCAAACAAGATGGGTGGCAAACTGAGGAGAGGCCTTCTGGAGGCCGCCCCACAGTAAATCAGATTTTGATCATGTCCCGGCTCCTGCATTTAAAAGGACCTTTCGAACCGGTCCTTATCCGCCTTTCACGCAAGGCACGTACCGGGCGGATCGTCCCGGGCACACAGGTAGCCACAGACTTTGCACCGCCAAACCGGGTATTCCAGCTCTTTCCCCGCGTCGCCGTGTCCCCGTGTCACCGTGTCTGACTTTTCCATTCTCCCTGACTTCTTCCCTCCTATTCCACCTTCTCCACCGGGTACTTCGCCCCCTTCCAGGCGAAGATTCCGCCGGGGAAGCGATAGACGTTCCCGTAGCCAAGTTTTTTCGCCCAAAGGGCGCCGTTGTGGCTGCGGGTGCATTTGACAAACCCGCAGTAGATGACGATGGTCCTGTCCTTGTCGTCCCCCAGAAGCTTCTCAAAATCCTCCGGGGACTTGCCGCCGGTCTCGTCGGTGTCCCACTCTTTCATTTCCGGCACGGGGAACAGGAACTGGACGGCTCCAGGCACGTGGGCTTTCTTGTAGCTGTCCTCGAAAGGCATGGTGTCCACGATGGTCATCTCCCTGCCCTCGTCGATCCATTTTTCAAGCTCTTCGGCGGTGACCACGTCGTAGCCGCCCAGGATGACCTCCCGTGTCAGCTTGACGGCCCCGGCCTCTTTCTCCACCTCGTCTACGAACCTGTTCCCGAACAGTGCCATGGAAGGCATGGCAAAGCCCAGCACCAGGAGTAGAACCATGGCCGATCCCAGCATTACTCTACGCGTACACATCCTTTGAACTCCTTTCTTCAGTCAACCTTGATAGGGTCGCAAAAAGTCCAGGCGGGACTTTTCCTGGCTCATTAATGTCCTGGGGAAAGGGAAAATCGTCGTTTTCCCTTTCCTTACAATGACTGCTGATAGATCACCAAAGTCTGTGCGAGACTTTGGCTCAACGGGAACCG
>JARGFV010000080.1 GCA_029210545.1 bacterium | reverse complement strand
TGCGAGACTTTGGCTCAACGGGAACCGAAAAGCGTGGTTTTCGGTTCCCTCACGGATCGAACACACAGCCATTGGCATTCGATCCGGGCGCCGCTCCCAGGCGCGGCAGTTTTCACGGGTCATCGATCCGGGCGCCTCTCCCAGGAGCGGCTTGCCATTGATTTGGGCGCCCCGCGCGGGGCGCGTTGATGGACTTTTGGCGAGTCCATCAACTTTACAGCTTATAAAGAGGGTCAGGACTTCAGACAGTTTGAATTGCAGGACCGGGTATTCACGAACCAGGGCACCCGGCGCCAAATCCAAGGATTTGTGAAAGAGCACCGTCGGCAGACCGCTGACCGCCCAACTCGGGCGGTTTTTCGTCAAAACAGATGAGTAGACCCCGGCACAGACAGCCGAGGAACTCATTCGTTTGACAGGAGGCAAGGTAGATGGTCCAGATTGTAAATGTCGGTCTCGATGACAGGTCCTATTCCATCCAGATCGGACCCGGGAGTTGGGACGGTCTGGTTCCTCATCTGGCAGCCTCGCTTCCAACC
The DNA here is from genome assembly GCA_029210545.1 of bacterium. Lineage (NCBI taxonomy): Bacteria > bacterium. The sequence goes on along the minus strand of JARGFV010000080.1, from coordinate 11,664 downwards.
GGCGTGATCATGGTCACCGATGAGCGTGTGGATTCCCTTTACGGGGAGACTGTTCACGGGATGCTGGTGCGCGGAGGCGTCAGGGTCCTGCGGTACGTCGTCCCTGAAGGTGAGCCAAGCAAGTCCTTTGAGAAGGTCGAGGCGCTGTGCCGGACCATGGCCGCTTCCGACATGGACAGAGGGTCCCTTGTCCTTGCCCTCGGGGGAGGTGTCGTGGGGGACCTGGCGGGTTTCGCGGCGTCGGTGTACCTGCGGGGTGTCCGTTTCGTGCAGATGCCCACGACACTTCTCGCCATGGTGGACAGCAGCGTCGGGGGCAAGACCGGGATCAACATCCCGGAGGGGAAGAACCTCGTGGGTACCTTCTACCAGCCCGAGGCCGTGTTCGCCGAGACTCCGTGCCTTTCCACCCTCGAGACCCGGGACTGGGACTCAGGGCTGGCTGAAGTGGTCAAGATCGCCATCGCGCTTGACGAGGAGCTTTTCCGCTACATGGAGTCGGTTGACGACCTTTCCCCTGGCGGAGGACTGGATGTGGCCCGCATTGTCGCGGCTGCCTGCGCCCGCAAAGCGGAAGTTGTCGAGCTGGACGAGAGGGAAACGGGTCTCAGGAGGGTGCTGAACTTCGGACACACCCTGGCCCATGTCATCGAGGCTTCACTGGGTTTCGGGGTCATGCGTCACGGCGAAGCGGTTCTTCTGGGAATGGGCGCCGCCCTGCGGCTTTCGGTCGACCTGTGTTCACTGCCTGAGGAGCAGTATGCGAGGGCCTCCGCCCTCCTTCGCCGTATCCCCACTCCTGAAGTAACGATACCCGATGAGGCAGCATTGTACCTGAGCAGAGATAAAAAAAGCGTGGGCAGTTCCGTGCATGCTGTCCTCGTCAGCGGGATCGGTCAGCACCGGATCGTCCCGCTGGAAGATCCGGCAGCTTTGTTAAGAGCGCTCAAGGAGTGGAAAAAAGACTGGCAGGAGGAGAAATGACAGGGAGTAGGGGGCAGGGAATAGGGAAGAAAGACAAGGTTCAAACGGTCTCTTCCACCTCTTGTCCTCCATAGCTTTAGCGAAGGAGGATCCACATTCCGCCTTCCTCTTCCTCTTCCTGTTCCCGGACCCGAAATCCGCCGGGGGATGAATTGTGTTCCAGTGGATTTCGGGTGATTGACTTGATACGTCAATTCCCATAGCATCAAAAGAATACCATTGAGATTTTTTGCGAAGTCATCAATTTTTAATTTTTATTCCCAATCGGGTAATGCCGTGAGAGTACAGGAGGGGGAGGTCTGCCATGAGCGAAGATGATATTCAGCGATACGAACGGATGCTGGCCGATGACCCTGAATCCAGGGCGTTTGCCCCTCTGGCTGAAGCCTACCGAAAGGCGGGACGCCTGGATGACGCCATCCGGACCGCAAGAGCGGGACTGGAAGTCCACCCGGGTTACAGCGGCGGTCTGCTCGTTCTGGGCAGAGCCCTCTACGAGAGCCGGGAACTTGACCCCGCGGTGGATGTCCTTCGGAAGACCGTAGCCGACAGCCCTGAAAACTACCTGGGGCAAAAGTTCCTGGGTAAGGCTCTCAGGGACAAGGGAGACATCCAGGGAGCGCTTCGGGCTCTGGAGGCAGCCAACTTTCTCAGTCCCGAAGATCAGGAAGTGGCCCTGATCCTGGAGGAGATGAAGAAGAAGGCGGAGCCTCCCAGGAAGATGGAGTTCGAGGCGGGATCGGGCAGGGGGGATGGAGAAGGACACCTTGTCACCTACGAGCAAAAGCCCACTACGGTAGACGGCGTCGAACTCGACCCCCTGCCGACCGAGGAGACCTTCTCTTTCTCCCCGGAAGGCCAGGACGTCACCACGGACCCGGTTGCCGTCCGCCCGGTAACTGTCGTTAAAACCCCCGTCGCTGAAGGTCCAATGATAGCGGATGAGGCTGTCATTGACGTTCCCGAGGACGATGTCGACGAGATTGATGTTGACCTGATTGAGGAGGAGGGCGGAGTTTTCCAGGTGGACGATGTGGACGACATCGATCAGTTCGATCCCCAGATCGCCGCCTTCATGGAGGAGGGAGAAAATCTGGCCGAGGCCAGTCTGGCTGAAGAGGTGATCCCCGGGACGGTACCCGAAGCCCCGTCATCAGTTCAGCCGCCACCTGATGCCGACGAGATCGTTTCTGTGACGGAGACTGAGACGGTGAACGAGACTGTTATGGAGACCCGGCCGGCGCCTCCGGCCCCCGACCTCCTCTCGATTCCCGAGCCGGCAATGATCTTCCGGGAGCCGGAACAGGAACCGGCCCTGGATCTGGATCTGGCGCGGCAAACGTCCGAGCCGGTCCCACAGTCGCCGCCCTCACTGGACGCTTCAGCGACCGGCGGCGCCATCTCGACGGAGACCCTCGCGGACCTTTACGCTCAACAGGGACTTACGGACAAGGCACTGGAGATCTACAGGCAGATCCTCCAGGAAAGGCCGGGGGATGAGGTCATCGAGCTGAAGATCTCGGCACTGGAAGAGATGATGGAGGAGCAGCCTGCAGTTCAGCCCCCACCGTTCATCGAAAAGCCTGTGACCGTCACTCAGCCCGTGACTGAGACGGAGACTGTGACTGTAATTCATCCCCCCCCTGCTCCCCCGCAGGCTCAACTGGTCTCAGATGCGGTCCCAGGGGTTCCGGAGCCGGCCGCCGCACCGGTGGCCGCGACGGCACCTGCGCCTGTAACGGAGCCGATGGCCGCCAGGGAGGCGGCTGCCCCTGGAAACAAGATGAGCGAGACCCTGGGGCGGTGGCTCGAGAATGCGGAAAGGATGAAACAGAAATGATCTTTGACGAAATACTGACGGATATAGCACAGCGGTCCGACGGGCTCATGGGCGCCGTCATCATGGGGATGGACGGTATCGCCATTGGCGAGCATCTCGTGGACGAATCGTGCAATATCCAGACGGTGGGTATCGAGTACGCATCAGCCATCAAGAGCATACAGAAAGCTTCCGTCTCCCTTTCGGCCGGTCAGGTTGAGGAGGTGTTCATCAGCACCCGGAACAGCACGTTCATCCTGCGCCTGGTCACAGACGAATATTTTATCGCTGTGGTCCTCGGCCCGGATGGTAACCGCGGGAAAGCAAGATACCTGATGAAACTGGCTGCTCCCCGCCTCATCAAGGAATTTACATGACACGTATCCTCGTTATCCACGGCCCCAACCTTAACCTTCTCGGAAGCCGGGAAACGGATCATTACGGGGTCATGACGCTGGAGGAGATCGATTCCGGCCTCGTCGATTTCGGGCGCGGGCATGGGGTCCATGTGGAGACTTTCCAGTCCAACCACGAAGGTGAGATCGTCGAACGGATCCAGCGGGCTCCCGGGGCCGGTTTTCGTGCGCTGGTCATCAACCCTGCCGCCTTTACGCACACCAGCGTGGCGATCCGCGATGCCCTGTTAGCGGCGGGACTGCCTTTTTTCGAGATCCATATTTCAAACATCCATGCCAGGGAGGAATTCCGCAGCCGTTCCCTCGTTTCGGACGTCGCCTCCGGCATCGTCATGGGGTTCGGGCCTGTGGGGTACCGGTTAGCCCTCCTTGGGGCCCTGGACCTCCTGGCCGCTGACCGTCCCGGCTCAGAGGAGGAGTTGTCTTGATCAGCACCAATCAGTTCAAAAGGGGTATGAAGGTCGAGATGGACGGGGAACCGTACATTATCGTGGAGTTCCAGCACGTCAAGCCGGGCAAGGGAGGGGCGTTCGTACGAACGAAGCTGAAGAGCCTCATTTCCGGAAACGTGCTGGACAGGACGTTCAGGTCCGGGGAGAAGCTGAAAAGGCCGGATTTTGAAGAGAAGACCATGCAGTTCCTTTACAGCGACGATGGCGGTTTTCACTTCATGGATACCGGCACCTACGATCAGACCCTCATCACCTCGGGGGATCTGGGTGACATCACCGGGTTTTTGAAGGAACAGCTCGAGGTGAACGTCCAATTTTACAACGGTAAACCGGTGGGTGTGGAGCTGCCCATCTTCGTGGAACTGGTCATTGAAGAGGCTGAGCCCGGCGCCAAGGGAGATACGGCCACCGGCGCCACCAAACCGGTCAAGCTGGAGACGGGAGCCGTCATCAACGTTCCCCTTTTCCTCAACGAGGGGGATGTCGTCAAGATCGATACGCGCACTGGCGATTATATCGAACGCGTCAGATAGGAGTGCAGCAGATGGATATCAAGGAGATCAGGGAGATCCTGAAACTTGTTGAAAGGTACGGGGTCCAGGATTTTACCCTCCAGAGGGGGGATACCCGGATCCGGGTCAGGAAAGGGGGTGTCCTGGAGGAAACGGCGGTTGGCAGGACTCGTGAGCTTCCTTTCCAGGAGGCATCCGCCCGCCCGGCGCAGGCCGCACCTGGCGATGTTCCCGCTGCCGCGGGCGACACCCTGGCCGTGGGCGTGAACCAGTTCCTCGTCACTTCTCCCATCGTGGGGACCTTCTACAGGGCCCCGGGCCCGGAATCCCCGCCCTACGTTGAGGTCGGCACCAATGTAAGCAAGGGCACAGTGATGTGCATCGTCGAGGCCATGAAGATCATGAACGAGATCGAGTGCGAGGTCTCGGGCAAAGTCTCTTCGATCCTGGTAGAAAACGCCCAGCCGGTCGAGTACGGTCAGCCGCTGTTTATCGTCGATCTGTCGTGAGCAAGTCGAGACTTTTCTCCAAGATCCTGATCGCCAACAGGGGTGAGATCGCCCTCAGGGTGATCCGCGCCTGCAGGGAACTGGGCATCAGGACGGTAGCCGTGTTTTCCGAAGCCGACAAGGACGCTCTCCACACGCGGTTCGCGGACGAGAGTATCTGCATCGGCCCGGCAAACCCCATCCAGAGCTACCTCAACATCCCGGCGGTCGTGAGCGCTGCCGAGGTGTCGGATTGCGAGGCGATCCACCCGGGGTACGGCTTCCTGGCCGAAAACCCTGAATTCGCAGAGGTCTGCGAGGCCAGCGGGATCACCTTTATCGGTCCCCGTTCGAATCACATCAGGCTTATGGGGAACAAGATCCAGGCCCGCAACCTCGCCGTGAGGGCCGGTGTCCCCATACCCCCGGGGGGGGTGGAGGGGGTGAGCGACCCTGAAGTGGCCCTCGAGGGGGCAAAGCAGCTTGGTTTCCCGGTGATCATCAAGGCTGCCTCGGGCGGAGGAGGCAGGGGGATCAGGGTCGTCCACTCCGAAGCCTCTTTCAGGACATCTTTTTCCATGGCCCAGGCCGAGGCGGGTACGGCGTTCAACGATCCGGAAGTCTACGTGGAAAAGTTCATCCAGTCTCCCCGTCACGTGGAGATCCAGGTGCTCGCGGACAGCTTCGGAAAGGTCGTCCACCTTGGCGAAAGGGACTGCAGCATCCAGCGGCGATACCAGAAACTCATCGAGGAGGCACCCTCCCCGGCCATGACCGACGAGCTGAGGGCCCGCATGGGTGAGGCAGCGACATCCCTGACCCGCGAGGCAGGCTATCTCAACGCCGGGACGGTGGAGTTCCTGCTGGATGCCGAGGGGAACTTCTACTTCATGGAGATGAACACCCGGATCCAGGTAGAGCACCCGGTCACAGAGATGGTGACAGGTATCGACCTCGTCAAGGAGCAGATCCGGATCAGTGCCGGGCACCCGCTGGGGATTTCACAGGAGGACGTGAAGATCCAGGGGCACGCCATCGAGTGCCGTATCAACGCGGAAGATCCGGTGGACCACAGGCCAAACCCCGGTACCATTTCCTTCTATTATGCCCCCGGCGGCCCGGGGATCCGGGTGGATTCCGCGGCGTTCCAGCACTACTATATCACACCCCATTACGATTCCATGATCGCCAAGCTCATCGCCCACGGACGGGACCGTGAAGAGGCCCTGGCAAGGATGCAGCGCGCCCTGGAAGAGTTCGTCATCGAGGGGATCAAGACCACCCTTCCCCTCCACCAGCGGATACTGGCCACCATGAAGTTCCGCAAGGGTGAGTACGGGACCGATTTCATGGAGACGATGAAGAAATAGAGGGTTGGTTCACTGTTCACAGTTCACTGTTAACGGAAAACTGCATGTGTGTTATCGTTTCATTTTATTTTTTTATCCGGTGAGGTCGGGGATTATTTGAATGACTGATAAAGCAAAACTGCTCAAGGTTGCCCAGAAACACCTTTCCAAGGGCAACCTGGACAAGGCGATAAAAACCTTCCAGAACCTGGTGGAGGTCGATCCGAGGGACCAGAGGCTCACCCTCAGGCTGGCCGACCTGCAGGCCCGCGCAGGCCGCAAGTCCGAAGCGGTTCAAAATTACGAGAAAGTCGCCACCAGGTATATCCAGCAGGATTTCACCCCCAAGGCCATTGCCGTTTACAAGACAATCCTCAGGCTCGATCCCGAGCTGCTGTCGACCTACGACAAGCTGGCCGAGCTGTACAAGAGCCAGGGGCTCGAGGCTGAAGCCCTGTCCCAGCTGGAGAATCTTTTCCAGATCTACGAGAAGAGGAGCGACGAAGGCAAGCAGATCGAGGTCCTGCAGCTCATGGTCAACATGGACCCGGAGAACCTGGGTTTCCAGGTCCGGCTGGGTGAGACCCTGGCCAGGAAGGGCCGCAAGCAGGAGGCAGCCGAAGCCTTCGCCAAGGCCGCCACCACCTTGAGCCGCCGTGGTTTCCACGATCGGGCTTCCCAGCTCTTCGAGAAGATCACGGGCCTCAACCCCGACAACACGGCGGTTCGCAAGGAGCTGTGCGCCCATTATCTGGAGAGCGGCCAGTTCAAGGAGGCCCGGAAGGAGATCGAGGCCATTCTGGCAGTGGAGCCCGACGATCCCCGCATGGCGCTTCTCCTCGGGCGGATCCACTTCCAGCTGGGAAACAATTCCGGCGGCGAACAGATGATCGCGCAATCGCTGCAGCTGTTCCTCAAGTCGGGAGAGCTGGAAGGGGTCATGAGGGAGTACCTTTTCGTTGCCCAGTCACACCTGCGCAACGGGGAGTTGGACGAGTCCGAGGCGTTCTACCGGCAGATCATGATGGTCGTGCCGGGGGAGATCAGGGCCATCAAGGGCCTCATTTGCGTTGCCGAGGCCAGGAATGACAGGGTAGGACAGATCAAGAACCTGCTGCTCCTGGGAAGGTCCCTGGTACAGAGCAGGGATGCGAAGGGTGCCTGCAAGGCCTTCGAGAAGGTGAGCCAACTCGATCCTCTCAACGAGGAGGCCAAGGGGTACCTGGCGAGGGTGCAGGCCGGCGATCTCGAGGCACTATCGGCGGCTGTTGACAGCGCGGGTCCTGGTGAGGCGCCGGTGGAGCTCGGGGCAGCGGAACTTGAAGAACTGACCGAGATAGAGGATCTGGAACTGATCTCCGAAGAAGGCACGGATGTCGAAGAGGGGATGGAGATCAGCGAAGAAGAGGAGATCGAGGCCATCGATCTCGATGATGGCCAGGAACTTGAGTTTGACGATATCGAGTCGGTGGAGGTGATCTCTGAAGAAGAGATCGATTCCATCCCTGATATCGTTCTGGAAGATTTCGACGACGAGGTGGAACTGGTCGCTGAAGGCGGCGGGGACCTCGCTCCAGGGGAACCGGGTGTTTCTGCTTTTGAGCCCGAAGCCTCCCCTGAAGAGGAGATGACCGTCGACGAACTTCTCGCCGAGGCCGAGGTCTACGAACGTTACGGGCTGACGGATAAGGTCATGGAGATCCTTGAAAGCGCCAGGGCCAAGGCCCCGGACGACCCAAGGGTCCTTGAACGGATCGAGGCCGCCGCCTCGGGAGCGCCTGCGCCTGCCGATGCGGCCACCGGGCAAGTCCCCGGGTTAGAAGAGTCCGTCAAACTCCCTGATGAAACCCTCGCTCAACCTCCGGAAGCACAGCCGGTTTCAGAACCCGGGGCCAGGGAAGGGCATGACCCCTTTGCGGAGGACATGGAGGAAGCCGATTTCTACATGTCCCAAGGTCTCGAGGATGAGGCTCACCGCATCTACCAGTCGATTCTCAAGCGCTCTCCCGGCCATGCGGCTGCGGCGGCTGCCATTGAAGGGGTCGAGGCCCCTTCGCAAGGATCTGCTCCGCCTGTTACCGGGGCGCCTCCTGTGCCCGAATCCCCGGCTGCCCCCGCACAAAAGGTGCCGGCCGCCGGTACACGGGTGCTGCCTGGTGATGCCCGTGAGGTGAAAGGGAGACTCATCGTCGAGGACTCGGAAACAGAAGGCGCCGGAGGTTTCCTGGACCTTGCCGAGGAACTGCGGACGGAGCTTGCCGATGAGTTCCAGGCCCCGGCGGAGACGGTTTCAGACGGCGGCGGTATCACCTTCGAGGAGATCTTTTCCCAGTTCAAGAAAGGGATCGCTGAGACTCTTGGAGACGAGGAGTACGAGACCCATTACAACCTGGGGATCGCCTACAAGGACATGGGGCTTTCCGACGATGCCCTCAGGGAGTTCGAGATCAGCAGCAGGGACCCTGACCTTGCCCAGGACAGCCTCAGCCTGATGGCCATGTGTTTTGTGGAAAAGAAGGATCTGGATTCCGCTGTGAAGGCGATCCAGAAGGCGATCGACATCTCGGAAGTGTCTACCAGGACTGGCTTGTTCTACCAGATGGGAGAGACCCTGGAGCGTAAAAAGGCGTGGCCCGAGGCTGTTGCCGCCTACGAGGAGGTCCAGGCCAAGGATCCCACCTTCGAGCGGATCGGCGAGGCTATCGAAAGGGTAAAATCCCACCTTGTGGAAGAGGCTGAAGACGAAGTCGAGGCTGACATGCCCCTGGACGGCGGCATGGACGACATGCTCTCCGATCTCATCAGGGAGGTTGAGGAGATGGCCAGGGAAACGGCGGGCGAGACCGGTGACGATCCCGGTAAACCCAAGAAAGACAGGATCTCCTATCTATAAAACCGCCATTCGGACACCATGGCGGTTTTATAGCTATTTTTCCCGAGAGGTCCGCGCCGGGAAACTGACTGAAGGAATAATAAAGGTTCAAAAAAGGGTTACCACTTGATCGGAACCCGCTCCTTCACGGGCGGGACTAGAGGAGAAAATGAGCTACCTCGATTTTTACGGCCTCCAGATAGAGCCCTTTTCCAACGCCCCGAATGAGCGTTTCTACTACAATAGCGCCCAGCATGCCAGGGCCCTGACACGGATCATGTACGTGGCCGAGACCATGAAGGGGCTTGCCGTTGTGGTGGGCGACATCGGCACCGGCAAGACAACCCTGGCGAGGAAGGTCCTCGACGGTCTTCCCTCGGAAGCCTACGAATCGGCCCTTCTCGTCATCCTCCACTCGGAGATATCCCAGGAGTGGCTCCTCAGGCGCATCGCCCAGCAGCTCGGTATCGAAAACCCCGCCACGGAAAAGCTCCAGATTATCGGCCAGCTGTACCGCAAGCTCATCCACCTCCACGAGATGGGAAAGAAGGCTGTGGTCCTCATCGACGAGGCCCAGATGCTCAACACCCGGGAACTCATGGAAGAGTTCCGCGGCCTTCTTAACCTGGAGGTGACGGCCCACAAGCTCATCACTTTCGTCTTTTTCGGCCTGCCCGAGATCGAGGATGTCATGGCCCTCGACCCGCCCCTTCTGCAGCGGGTGGCCATGAAGATCCGCCTGTCCACCCTTACCGAGGAGGCCACCAAGGCCTACGTCGTGCATCGGATGGCCATCGCCGGCACCAGGGACCCCGTCTTCACCGACACGGCCCTCAGGCGTATTTATCGTTACTCGGACGGGTTCCCCAGGAAGATCAACGTCCTGTGCGACAACGCCCTGTTCCAGGGGTTTCTCATGAGGCAGAGGATCATCGACGATTCCATCGTACAGGAGATGGCCTCCGACCTCGGGTTTGACGCCAGGCTGGACGCCCAGTCCGGCATTCCCGCCATGGATGTCCCGGCTGACTGGTCACCGGCGGGGGTCCGTCCCGATGATGTCATCCCGGAAGAGCTCATCCAGGCAGGGGATTCAGCCGGCCAAGGAGATGCTTCGGAGGTGGCGGAGTACTCCTTCGACGTTCCCCCCGTGCCGGACATGACCGGGTTCCAGGGCGATGGCGCGCCGCTGCCGGATCCTGAACCGCAGTCGGCCGGCAATCCGGACGACGATCTGGATGTGAAGCTGGAAGAGTTTTTCGAGGATACATTCAAGGAAAGCTGATCCCGCCAGGGCATCGATCAGCTTTCCTTCATGGATGCCTTCGATACCTCCAAACACTCGATCAGGGTGATTACTATCCAGGCCAGTACTATCCCCCCAAGGGAATCGAAAGCATAGTGCCATCCGAGATAGACCGTGGAAACCACGAGCTGTGAGAAAGGGAAAAGCAGAAGTACGGTCAGAATCCTATGTTTGCTCCATAAGAAAAAGAGGAGGATGGTGCTGAATGTAATGTGTAGACTTGGAAACGCGGCGATCCCGCCGCCGAAGGTCACATGAAAGTTCTCGGGAGATTCCATGGTTGCGAGAAGTTGGCGAAGAAGCATCTCCTTGAGAAGAGGGTTGTCAGGCATCCTGTCGAAAAGAGCTGCGGTCTCACTATAGAAATAGGGCCCTAAACTCGGAACGATCCAATAAATGATCGTTCCGGCGAGACTGGCAGTGACGAGAGCGTTGACGACCCTGATGAGGTACCGGGGAGAACTGAAAACAAGGGCTCCGCCAAGGCCGAACACATGGAAGTGAACCGCTCCCCGGCCTTTAGGCCGGGGAGCGGTTCACTGATTTACCCTGTGATGCGGTCAAAACAGACCGCGCTGTGTACCCTGTGGTGAAACCCGGGCTTTTACGCCATAAGGCTTAGATTACCCCAAATCCCCGAAGTTGATCTTTTCCGTGTCTCCGTGTGAGGCATGGTTTGGTTCTGATTTTCGATGTTCAATACCGATTACTAACCGCAGCAGGCAAAAACCTGCTTTACCCCGATACCCCGACACACCGTTACGCCGATACAGCTGTCAAGACCTGAAATCCTACCCCCCGCGGATTTCAGGTCTTGACTTTAAAACCCCCATAACCCTATAATCCAACTTATTTTTTTTCCAAGGGAGAACCATGACCACCAGAGACCATGAACTGATCGAGAGGGTCTGTGCCGAGAACGGGGAGTTCAAGGCGCTTTACGAAGATCACCTGGCCTTCGAAGAAAAGATCGAGGAACTTTTGAAAAGACCACCCACCACGGAACTGCACTTCGAGATCGAGACGCTCAAGAAGCAGAAGCTCGCGGGGAAAGACAAGATGGAAAGGATCCTTACCAGGTATAGATAAAATTTCAAGCCAATGGCTTACTCAAAGCGAGGCCACTGGCCTCGCTTTTTTTGCAATTAAGGCTTTGTAAATAGGACATTTTCAAAGGTCACAGGTAAAGGGTAACAACAGTTCCTTTAAACAAGGCAAGGATCAACGAACCACAGTGCGGCCGGCTGAAGGCCGCTCCACAGAGTTGCACAGAGTAGAAAATATTAGAAAGCACCAACATTGATAGAGTCGCAAAAAGTCCAATCCGGGACTTTTCGCTCCACGGGAAGGGAAAAGCGTGGTTTCCCCTTCCCTCACGGAGGCTACTGTAATATCGCCAAAGTCCGGGTAAGACTTTGGCTCAACGGGAACCGAAAAGCGTGGTTTTCGGTTCCCTCACGGGGGCT